>JANXYA010000094.1 GCA_025350345.1 Gammaproteobacteria bacterium | reverse complement strand
AGGGCCTGGCGCGCAACGCCGGCACCCATGCGGGCGGCGTGGTCATCGCTCCGTCGGTGCTCACCGACTTTACGCCGCTGTACTGCGAAGAGGGCAGCACCACGCCGGTGACGCAATTCGACAAGGACGACGTCGAGGCGGCCGGCTTGGTTAAGTTCGATTTCTTGGGGCTGCGCACCCTGACCATCATTGACTGGGCGGTGCGCGACATCAATAAAGAGCGTGCGCGTCTCAGCGAAGCGCCGCTGGTCATGAGCGCGCTACCCATGGACGACGCAGCGACCTACACGCTGCTGAAGAGCACGCGCACCACCGCCGTGTTCCAGCTCGAGTCGCGCGGCATGAAGGATCTGATCCGTCGCTTGCAGCCTGACCGCTTCGGCGACATCGTGGCACTGGTGGCCCTGTTCCGCCCCGGCCCGCTGCAATCGGGAATGGTCGACGATTTCATCGCGCGCAAGCACAACCGGAATGATTGGCCCATCGACTACCTGCATCCGGATCTCAAGGCGGTGCTGGCGCCCACCTACGGGGTGATCCTGTACCAGGAACAGGTCATGCAGATCGCCCAGGTGCTGGCCGGGTACACGCTCGGCGGCGCCGATCTGCTGCGGCGCGCGATGGGCAAGAAGAAAGCGGAGGAAATGGCGCAGCAGCGCAGCGTATTCAGCGACGGCGCCGTGGCCCGCGGTGTCGCGCGCGCCCTGGCGGAGCACATTTTCGACCTGATGGAAAAATTCGCCGGCTACGGCTTCAACAAGTCGCATTCCGCGGCCTACGCGCTGCTCGCCTACCAGACGGCCTACCTCAAGGCGCATTACCCGGCCGAGTTCATGGCCGCGGTGCTGTCGGCCGACATGGATCACACCGACAAGGTGGTCACCCTGATCGATGACTGCGCGCTGATCGGGCTCAAGGTCCTGCCGCCCGATGTGAACTCCTCGGCCCATGCCTTTGCCGTGGCCGATGCGAGCACCATCCGCTATGGCCTGGGCGCCGTGAAAGGGATCGGACGCACCGCGGTCGAAGCACTCGTCGAAGAGCGCAGCGCGCACGGCCTGTACCGGAGCCTGGAGGACCTGTGTCATCGCGTCGACCTGCAGCGCGTCAATCGCCGCGTGCTCGAGGCGCTGATCCGCTCCGGGAGCTGCGACACGCTGGGCACGAACCGGGGCGCGCTGATGGAGCGCCTCGCCGTGGCGATGCAGGCGGGCGAGCAGACGGCGCGGACCGTGGAGGCAGGGCAGGTGGATTTCTTCGGCCTGGAGGGCACAGCAGCGCGGCTCGAGGCGACTGCGGGCGTTACGCAGATGGTGTGGAGCGAGGCACAGCGCCTGAGCGGGGAGCGCGAGACGCTCGGGCTGTACCTGACCGGACATCCGATCGCGCGCTTCGAGCGCGATCTGGCGCAGCTCGTGGGCGTGCGGATTCGCGACCTGAGCGGCGAGGCACGGCCCAACGGCGGTGACGGGGAGCGCTGGAGCGAGGCGCGCAAAGTGAGCGCCGCCGGCCTGATCCTGGAAATCCGCCGCCGCGGCACCCGCACGAGCTTCATGCTCGATGACCGGAGCGGCCGCATCGAAGTGACCTTAAGCGAGGAGGTGCAGCTGCGGCACCGGGATCTGGTGGTCAAGGACGCCCTGGTCCTGGTCGAGGGGAACCTGCGCTTCGATGAGTTCAGCGATGCCTGGCGCATCCAGGCGCGCTCCCTGCAATCCCTCGCGGTCGTGCGCGAGCGCCAGGCGCGACGACTCCTGCTCGATTGGCCGCGCGAAGCCGATCGCGGCGAATTGCTGGCGGTGCTGGATGCCACCTTGACGCGCTGGCACGGCGGGGAGTGCGCGGTGGTGGTCCGCCTGTGTGCCGCCGATTCCTCGGCGCTCCTGACGCTGGGGGAAGAGTGGAAGGTGCGCGCCAGCAGCGAGCTGATCGAGCAGCTCGAGCGTCACTTCGGTGTCGTGCGCGTGGCTTATGGCCCGCCGGGAAGCCTGGCTGCGACACCGGCCTGAAGCCGCAGCCTTCAAGCCTGAGGCCGGTTGCGATCAGGGCCCGCGGACCGTACCCTTGCGGCCATGGCTGTCAGCTTCCTCGACTTCGAACAACCGATCGCCGAACTGGAGGCCAAGCTCGAGGAGCTGGGCCACCTGACCAACGACAAGGCGGTCAATATCGAGGAAGAGATGGTGCGCCTGCGAGCCAAGAGCCAGCAGCTGACGCGCTCGATCTTCGCCAATTTAAGTCCCTGGCAGATCACGCAGCTCGCGCGCCATCCCCAGCGGCCCTACGCACTCGATTACATCGCCGCATTTCTCACCGATTTCCAGGAATTGCATGGCGATCGGATGTACTCCGACGACCTGGCGATCGTGGGCGGACTGGCGCGGCTCGAGGGCCGCTCGGTGATGGTCATCGGGCACCAGAAGGGACGGGACACCAAGGAGCGCGTGCGGCGCAACTACGGCATGCCCAAGCCGGAAGGGTACCGCAAGGCCCTGCGGTTGATGAAGATGGCCGAGAAATTTGGCCTGCCCATCATCACTTTCATCGATACGCCGGGAGCCTATCCGGGCGTCGGGTCCGAGGAGCGCAACCAGAGCGAGGCGATCGCGCGCAACCTGTTCGAGATGGCGACCCTGCGCGTGCCGATCGTGAGCGTCGTGATCGGCGAGGGCGGGTCTGGCGGGGCACTGGCCATCGGCGTGTGTGACCGGCTGGTGATGCTGCAGTACTCGACCTACTCGGTCATCTCCCCGGAGGGGTGCGCGTCGATCCTGTGGAAGAGCGCAGACAAGAAAGAGGTGGCCGCTGAGGCCCTGAATCTCACGGCCGAG
>JANXYA010000371.1 GCA_025350345.1 Gammaproteobacteria bacterium | reverse complement strand
GTGGACTTGCGCATCGGTTGGTGTCTGCAGGTCAAGCCCAATGACGTGGCGCAGGCGGCGCGTATGCGGGTCGTCGGCCACGTCCGCCCGGGCGAGGCGCGGGGCCGGGATGTCGGCATCGGAGTAGCGATCCCAGTAGCGCTGCGGCACGGCGTAGGGATCGTGCGGGTGCGTCATGGAGACGACCAGGCCGAAGGGGCGATGATCAGCGCTGCGCGCGATGTCAAAGAGCTTCTGGCGTGCGGCGAAGGTCACCTCGTCATCGAAGTCGATCTGATTGGTGCGCACACAGGGGCCCGCCTGCCTCACCGAGTCCATGGTGTGATACCAGGCCGGACGTTCCTCGAAGCGCTCCCAGTCGGGGGTCCAGCCGAAGTCTGCCGGGTAAATGTCGGTGGTCAGCCGCTCTTCGAAGCCGTGCAGCTGATCGGGTCCACAAAAGTGCATCTTGCCGCTGAGCGCCGTCTGATAGCCCGCCTGCCGCAGATAGTGCGCAAAGGTCGGCACCGCGGCGGGGAATTCCGCGGCATTGTCGTGCGCACCGATCCTTGAGGGCAGCTGGCCGGAGAGGAAGGAAAAGCGCGAAGGCGCGCACAGGGGACTGTTGCAGTAGCAGGACTCGAACACCACGGCCTGGCTCGCCAGTGCATCAAGATGCGGGGTCCTGGCCGGACCGCCGTAGGCGGCCAGCGCCGAGGCACTCAGCTGGTCGGCCATCAGGATCAGGAAATTCGGTCGGGCTGGCACGATCTGGACCTCCATGGAGCCGTCGGCGTTGCGGCGCGATCCGCCTGGCGAGAGTGCCAGGAGACCCGAGCGAGGGCAGCTTACCTGCGAGCCGCGTGCGCCGTCCCCGTCAGCGCGTACCAGCGCGGTGCAACGCAGGCGGGCGTACACTCGCGGGGTCGGTGAGCGCGCTGCTATGAAATGACCACGCCCCGCGGGACGCCTGGCCGACAGGTGGCCCAGGCCTAGAGGAAAGATAGTTCTATTTTTTAGTCAGTTAACATGCATACCTTAGATCCTACATGAGCCCTGGTTCGGGCCACAACGGGGGCACCGCCGCTCTTCCGCCGCCGCGGCGACGGCGCAGGCTCATGCCCTGGCTCATTGCGCTGGGCATCGCGCTGATCAGCGGCGCCTCAACCCTGTCGTATTACGTCGATGCACTCTGGTTCGAGTCCCTCGGGTACGCCTCGGTATTCTGGACGCGGCTCAACCTGCAGGCCACGATCTTCCTGGCTTTCGCGCTCACTACCTTTCTGGTGCTGTACGGTGTGTTCTGGGCGCTCAAGCCCGCTCGTTTCGGCGAGTTGATCGGGGACACGGTCTACATCAATCAGCAGCCGCTCAGGCTGCCGATTGATCCGGTGCTCAACCTGATCGCACTCGCCCTGCCCCTCCTTGTCAGCGCCGTGACCGGCACGAGCATGATGGCTCGATGGACGACCCTCGCGCTCTATTGGCATGCCCCCCACTCCGCCACGCTGCCCGATCCGATCTTCGGGCATCCCCTGGGTTTCTATCTGTTCACGCTGCCAGCCTGGCAACTCATCTCAGGCTGGCTGCTCACGCTGGCTGTGTTCGCCAGCCTGATCGCGGCCCTGTTGCTGGTGGTGACCGGCGGCGCGCGCCTGTGGAGCAAGCGCCCCGCTGTCCCGCTGCAGACGCGGCTGTGGCGCGGGCTGGCGATCGGGCTCGCCGCGGTGCTGCTCGCCCTCTCCGCACGCGTGTACCTGGGGCGTTTCGAACGCCTGTTCCAGGATGGCACCATCTTTGCCGGCGTCACCTACACCGATGCCCACGTCACGCTGCTCGGCATGCTGGTGGTCTGCTTCGCGCTCATCGTCGGCGCAGCCATCGCAGGGCTGTGCGCGCTGTCAGTCCTGCGCCGGCGCTGGCTGCTGGCCACCCTCGTGCCCGCCGCAGCCTGTTACCTGCTGGTCGCAGTGGCCGGCTGGTACGTCAGCAGCTTCATCGTCAAGCCGAACCAGCTGGTGCGGGAGCGGCCCTTCATCACCCACAATATCCAGATGACGCGGCAGGCGTACGCACTCGATCGCATCGAGCCGCACCCATTTCCCGCCGAGTCGGGTATCGAGGCGCTGGATGCGCCGGACAACCAGACGACGCTCGATAACATACGGCTGTGGGACTGGCGCGCCCTGCAGGACACGCTGCGCCAGATTCAGGAGATACGCACCTACTACGACTTTCCCGACATCGACATCGACCGGTATCACGTCGGCGGTTCGATTCGCCAGATGATGCTCGCGACGCGCGAACTCAACGTGGACAAATTGCCGGAGAGCAGCCGCAACTGGATCAACGAGAAACTGATCTACACCCACGGGTACGGCGTCACGATGAACCCGGTCAACGGCTTCACCCAGGAAGGCTTGCCGGCCATGGTCCTCAGCAACATGCCGGTGCAGAGCACGCTCCCGGACCTCACCGTCGTACGGCCGGAGATCTATTTTGGTGAGCTGACCAACACCGACGTGTACGTCAAGACGCGCCAGAAGGAATTCAATTACCCGCAGGGCGACAGCAACAATCTCACCACCTACGCCGGCACGGCCGGCATCCGGCTGGGTGGGTTCCTGCGCCGCACGCTGATTGCGCTCAATCGCGGCGATATAGCCAAACTGCCGTTCAGTGACGATGTGAGTCCGGACAGCCGGTTGCTGATGCGACGGAACCTGCGCGATCGGGTGCAGGAACTCGCTCCATTTCTCACCTTTGATCAGGATCCCTACGTCGTCGTCGGCAAAGACGGCAGGATCTACTGGTTCATGGATGCCTTCACGACCTCCGATTCCTATCCCTATTCACGCAGCTACGATCTGGGCGACGAGCAGATCAATTACATCCGCAACAGCGTGAAGATCGTCATCGACGCCTACACGGGCGCGACGACCTTTTATGTGTTCGACGCCAGCGATCCGATCATTGGCGCGTATCGGGCCCTGTTTCCGGATCTGTTCACGGACGCGGCGGCGATGCCCGCGGACCTGCGCGAACATGTGCGCTATCCCGAGCTGCTTTTGTCCGTCCAGGCGACCGTCTACAGCCTCTATCACATGACCAATCCCGACGTGTTCTACAACCGCGAGGACCTGTGGAGCATCCCCACGGAGATCGGCATGCCCGATCAGCGCCAACAGGCCAGTGAGCCAAATTTTGTGCTGATGACCCTGCCCGGTGAGCGCACCACGGAGTTCATCGAGATTCTTCCGTTCACGCCCGCCAACCGCAATAACCTCATTGCCTGGATCGCGGGTCGCAGTGATGGCGAGCATTATGGCCAGGCCCTGGTTTATGATTTCCCCAAGACCAAGCTGATTGATGGACCGCTGCAGATCGAAGCGCGCATTGACCAGAACGCGCAGCTGTCGGGCCAGCTCTCGTTGTGGAACCAGCAGGGTTCGCACGTCCGTCGCGGCAGCCTGATCGTCATCCCGATCGGACGTGCGCTGCTGTACGCCGAACCCATCTACCTGCAGGCCGAGCGCAGTCCAATGCCCGAACTGCGCCTGGTCGTGCTCGCGGTGCAGGACCGGCTCGCTTACGGACCTACCTTCGAATCGGCCATGGCGGCCCTGTTCGGAGGAGCGGCCTCCTCCGTAAGCGCACTGGCAGCATCGGCCGCGCCGCCGGCGCCCGGGCAGCGTCCCGGCGGCGCCGGCATCGAAACGCACGGGGCGAGCACCGACCTGAATGCCCTGATCAGGGATGCGGCACGGGATCTGTCCGACTACCAGCAACTCACGGCGGCCGGCAAGCTCGGCGAAGCGGGCCAGAAGCTGGAGGCCCTGAAGCACAAGTTGGAGGAATTGCAGACCCGACGGCCGTGAAGATCAGACCATACTGATCGTCACGCCGGGCAGCACGGATCCGCCCTCGGCGTTCCTCCATCCACCGGGTCAGACTCCACGGTGCGCTACCGAACAGAATTTCGCCGCCGTGCACGGGATGATTCGCGCTTGTACACGTTGCACAAGAGCCGCCCGCGCATTGTCATTGCCCAGTCCTCGGGCGATCGCAAGGCGTCCGCGCACTCCGCGCCGGCCACACCGGCGGCGCTACCCCAGCTGGCACGCCCGCCCAGCCACTGGCGCGGAGCAGCGGCTGCAGTCGGCATCGGTCTTGCGCGGCACGGTCGAGTCTGCTCCGCTGACACTGCTCCGGTATTGGCTGGCGCCGGTGATCCTTGTCGCAACACTCCTGCTCAGCCTGTGGCTGGGCGGGCTGCGGCACTCGGCCACCTATGCCGTACTCGCCGTCAGCGCTCTGTTCGTGTCCAGACAGCTCATGAGCCCCCTGGAGTTTTCACCCACACTGCGCTCCGCGTTGTCTCCTGGCCGGCTGCTCCGCCAGCTCGCCGAATGGTCCGGGACGGCCCTCATCGTGCTGGCGCTGGCCGTGGCGCTCAAGGCGTTCGGCTCCGGCAGCACGCGTGTCGTGGCCGCATGGATCTGCGCCACGCCGATTACCCTGCTGCTCGGTGGCACGCTGGGCCAGAAGGTGGCACGGCGCTTGCCGATCGCCCTGCGGCGACGGTCATGGGGCCCGGGCTCTGAACTGATCCAGCGGCCCAGCGCGGCTCATGGCAGCAACGCGGTAGAGATTTCGGTGGTGGCCTGGGTCATGAGCTTGTGTACGGGGCATTTCTGCGCCACCTGCAGCAGTTCCTCGCGCTGCGTAGCAGTGAGATTCCCGCTCAACGCGAGCGTCGTACCCAGCCGGTAGAGGCCCGCGCGCTCCTGGCTGGCATCGCGCTCCACGTTTACCTCGATGCCTTCCACGGCGATGCCCTTGCGCTTCGCGTACCAGAGCACAGTGAGGGCCTTGCAGGCACCCAGGGCAGCGTCGTACAGATCATGCGGGGTGAAACCGGACCCTTCACCACCGGCCTCGACGCTCTCGTCCGCGGCAATGGTGAAACCTCCCACCTGGATTTCATGGCGCATCGGCGCGCTCTGGTCCCGAACCACTCGAACGGTCATGAATTGGCCTCCATCAGTTCAGTTGCAACGGTTCCAGGCCTAGATTGGGTAGTGCTGGGCCTGCGTTGCAATCGTGATCCAGCGCAGCTCGGTAAATTCCGCGATCCCGGCGTGGCCGCCAAAGCGTCCGTAGCCCGAGGCCTTCGTGCCCCCGAACGGCATCTGCGCCTCGTCATGCACCGTCGCACCATTGATATGGCACATGCCGGTCTCGAGCTGCTCGGCCACGCGCAGGGCGCGCGCGATGTCGCGGCCAAAGACGGCAGAACTCAATCCATACTCGGTGTCGTTCGCCAGTCGCACCGCCGCGGCCTCGTTCTCTGCCCGCACGACGGTCGTGACCGGCCCGAAGGATTCCTCGGCATAGATGCGCATCGCCGGGGTCACGCGATCCAGTACGGCGGCCGAGAGCAAGGTGCCCGTGGCTGGAGCGGCCTCGTGCAGGCGCGCGCCTTTGGAGACGGCATCGTCAATGAGCTCACGTATCCGTGCCGCTGCCTTCTGGTCGATCACCGAGCCGAGCGGCGTGTGGCCGAGGGCGGGATCTCCGGCCACCATGGAAGCGATCTTCCTGTTGAACCGGGCCATGAATTCGTCGGCGATCTTCTCATCGACGATGATGCGCTCGGTCGACATGCAGATCTGGCCGGAATTCATGTAGGCGCCAAATGCTGCGGCCGCGACGGCGGCGTCCAGGTCGGCGTCGTCGAGCACGATCAGGGGCGCTTTGCCGCCAAGCTCGAGGAGCACGGGCTTGAGCTGTTCTGCGGCGAGTTTTGCGATCAGTCTTCCGACCCTGGTCGATCCCGTGAAGTTGATGCGGCGGACTGCCGGGTGGGCGATGAGCGCGGCGACGATTGCTGCGGCGTCGGACGGTGCGTGCGTGAGGACGTTGACGACGCCCGGCGGCAGCCCCGCCTCGCGCATCACCTCGCCGATCAGGCGGTGCGTGGCAGGACAGGTCTCGGAGGCCTTGAGCACCACCGTGTTCCCGCAGGCGAGCGGCGTGGCAATCGCGCGAATGCCGAGAATGACGGGGGCGTTCCAGGGAGCAATGCCGAGCACGACGCCGGCCGGACGGCGCACCGCCATGGCGAGGCACCCGGGCTGGTCGGAGGGAATCACCTCGCCGGCGACCTGGGTCGTCAGGGCCGCGGCCTCCCGCAGCATCCCTGAGGCAAGCTGCACATTGAAGCCGGCCCAGGGCTTGGCCGAGCCGGTCTCCTGCGCCATCGTGGTGATGAAGTCGGCCGTGCGCGCCGCGAGCGCGTCTGCGGCCCTGAGGAGCAAGGCACGACGCGCACCGGGGCCTAGCGCCGCCCACGCCGGCAACGCCGCGCGCGCGGCATCGACCGCGGCGATGGCGTCAGCGACGGTTCCGGCCGCCGCGCGGGTGGCGACAGTTCCGTCCAGCGGGTTGTGGCGTTCAAACGTGCCGCCGCCCCGTGCCGGGACGTCACGATTGTCGATCAGGAGCGAAGTCTCAAACATGCAGGTGCCTCAGGTTTTCTTGACGTTCTGTAGTTTCATGCGCTGTTCAGCCAGCCGGCGGATCTCCCGCCGCTCGGCGTCCGAGGCCGAGCTCCAGGCCGCGATCTCGGCGAGCAGGCGCCCGCAGCCGCTGCACACCTTGTCATCATCGAGGCGACAGATCCCCGTGCAGGGTGAAGGTACCGTGGCGTTCATGGCCCCACGGCGTTACCGCAGATTTCGATCGAACCAGCGAAAGCCGGCATACAGCCCCGCCGCACCCGTCAGCGCGCTCACGATCACCGCAGTGATGAGTCCGACCTTGGCCCCGAGCCACCAGCCGATAGCACCGGCGATCCATGCGCTCAACCATCCGATCAGGGTTCTCATGGCCTGACATCCTTCAGGGTGCCGACCGCAGTCGCGCTCAATGCCGATGCCCCTATACTAGCGGATGTCAGCGCACTCGCCGCTAGGCGAACCTGCTGCCCAGGATCGGAGTGTCGGCCATTGAATAGCGAAACCCGGCGCGTACCGACGACTGCCGCCCAGACGCTCATGTTTATCGCGACCGGACTCGCGATGCTGGGCAACTACTACGTCTACGATTCCATCAGCCCGGTCGCAGAGCTGCTGACGCGCCAACTGGGCTTCTCGGACACGCAGCTCGGTTCGCTGAATGCGATCTACAGCCTGCCCAATGTCTTCCTGGTGCTGGTGGGTGGTGTCCTGGTGGACCGGCTGGGCGCCCGGCTGGTGGTCTTCTGGAGCACGGCGATCTGCCTGGCAGGCGCGGTGCTGACCGAGCTGGGCAGCCAGTATCCCGTGATGGTGCTGGGCCGCTTGCTGTTCGGAATCGGCTCGGAAACGCTGGTGGTGGCGATTACCGTAGCCCTGGCCCAGTGGTTCCTGGGGCGCTGGTTCGCGCTGTTCTTCGCCTTGAATATCAGCCTGAGCCGGCTGGGCTCCTATCTGGCGGACCGCTCACCCTCCTTCGCCCACTCGTTGTACGAGCAGGGTTGGCAGTCAGCACTCGGACTCGCCACGGCCTTTGCCGTGCTGAGTCTGCTCGGCGCCGCCGTGTATTGGTACCTCGACCGGCGCGAAGAAAGGTCGGGCACGCTCGCCATCGCGCCGCCCAGCGAGCGCATCGACTGGAGCAACCTGCTGCGCTTTCGGGTGGCCTATTGGTACATCGTCGGTGTTTGCGTCGCTTTCTATGCGGTCATTTTTCCGTTCCGCAGCACCTTCGCGATCAAGTACTTCCAGGAGGCGCACGGCCTGTCCCTGATGGACGCAGGCAAGATCAACGGCGATGTGTTCCTGGCCGCCGTGTTCGCCACGCCGGTGTTTGGCCTGCTCGTCGATCGCTACGGTCGGCACGCCCTGCTGATGGTCGCCGGATCCCTGCTGCTGCCGCTGAGTTTCCTGTTCCTGGCCAGTGGCACCGTGAGTCTGTGGGTCTCGACGGTGCTGATCGGCCTGAGCTTTTCGCTGGTCCCGGCGGTATTGTGGCCCTCTGTGGCTCGCCATGTGAAGGGCGACCAGCTGGGTACGGCCTATGGACTGATGACCATGTTGCAGAATGCAGGCCTCACGCTCGTCAATCTCATTGTCGGATACCTCAATGACAAGGGACACGCGAGCGCGGCGAATGCACAGGGCTATGATGCGATGCTGTGGTTCTTCGGCCTGCTGAGCCTCGCCGGTTTCCTATTCTCCGTCCTGTTCTACCGCCAGGAGCGCGTACAGGAGCGGCGCTCTGCGCTCGCGGCGCCGGCCTCGAATTCCCCATGAGCTCGCCCGACATGAACCATGCCTTGCGGTGGATGTTCGCCATGGCCGGCGCGCTGTTGCTGAGCCTGCCGGCTGCGGCGGTCGCGCCTTTTTCATTTGATGCGGCGCCCGGGCGGCTGCCCAAGGATGTCGTTCCCGTCGACTATACGGTCAGCATCGTGCCCGACCTCCAGTCCCTCAGCCTGGAGGGTACCGAACTCGTGCTGCTGCAGGTGCGGTCCTCGACCGCCACGATCCAGTTCAATTCCCTGAACCAGACCCTGCGTGACGTGCGGCTCGATGGCAAGGCGGTCCAGAGCGTCGTGTCGGACAATGACAGCCAGCTGACCACCGTGACGCTGGCCGCTCCAGCCGCCGTGGGCCCACACACGCTGAGTTTCGCCTACTGGGGCAGGATCGAGAAGGTGCCCGCCGGGTTGTTTGCGCAGGAATACCGGGATCGGCAGGGTGTGGCGGGCGTGCTGCTGTCCTCGATCATGGAACCGACGGACGCCCGACGGATGTTCCCCTGCTGGGATGAGCCGGCCTTTCGCGCCACCTTCAAGCTGCAAGCCACCGTGCCCGCCGACTGGACCTCGGTCTCCAACATGCCGGTCGAGCGGCGCGTGGTGCGCGGAGTCCTTGCCACCACGACCTTTCGCCGCTCGCCCAGGATGCCCTCGTACCTGGTCGAATACTCGGCCGGGCACTTGGCGCAGATCCACGCCATGTCCCGCGGCACTCGCCTCGGGGTATGGACGGTGCGCGGGCAGGAAGGCCACGGACGCACGGCACTCAGCGATGCGCAGCAGATCCTGTCCGACTACAACAACTATTTCGACTACCGCTATCCCCTGGCCAAGCTTGATTCGATCGCCGTCCCGGGCGGATTCCCCGGGGGCATGGAGAACTGGGGTGCCATCACCTATGACGAGCGGGCCCTGCTGCTGACGCCGGCGAGCACCCTGGCCGACAAGCAACGCGTCTTCAGCATCCAGGCGCACGAGATGGCGCACCAGTGGAATGGAGATCTGGTGACGATGGGCTGGTGGGATGACATCTGGCTGAATGAGAGTTTCGCCTCCTGGATGGGGGCCAAGGAAACGGCGCTGCGCCACCCGGACTGGCACTGGTGGCTCGCCAGGGACGCGGACAAGGAGCTGGCGATGGCGGCTGACAGCCGGACCACCTCGCATGCGATCCAGCTGCACGTGAGCGATGAAGTGCAGGCGAACAACGCGTTCGATTCTGACATCACGTACCGCAAGGGCATGGCTATCCTGCGCATGCTCGAGAGCAATCTGGGCGAGGACACCTTCCGCAATGCCATGCGGCGGTTCATGAAGCAACACGCCTATTCGAACGCCACCACGGCGGACCTCTGGAATGCGCTCAGCGAAGCCAGCGGGCGCGACATCGGTGCGCTGGCGGCGCAGTGGACCGAACAGCCCGGTTTCCCACTCGTTACGGTACAGGCGCACTGCGATGATTCCGGAGCGCGCCTGGTGAGTCTCACGCAGCAGCGTTTCCGGCTGGGCGGCACCGCCATGCCGAGTGCTCGCTGGGTCGTGCCCCTGCAGCTGCGCGCGGGCGCCAGGGGAACGGCCGCAGCCCTGTTGCTGACGCAGGACGGGCAGAGCGTCGCGGCCGGTCGCTGCGATGAACCCCTGAGCCTGAATGCGGATGCGCTCGGCTACTACCGGGTGCAGTACGATGCGCCGACGCTCGCACTCAATACGCAGCAGTTTGCCCGCTTGAGCGATGGCGACCGCGTCGCTCTGCTGGATGATCAATGGGCGCTGGTGGAATCCGGGCAGTCCCCGCTCCCCAGTTACCTGGCCCTGGTCGCCGCCATGGGGACGGATCTGGTGCCGCGGGCCTGGGAGCAGATCAGCGCCGCGCTCTCAACGATCGAATACGCGGAACGCGGCACGAGCGGCCACGAGGCCTATACCCGCTACGCCCGCTCGATGCTCAAGCCTGAATTCGAGCGGCTGGGCTGGAAGGCTGGGGCCAGTGAGCCCGCTGATGTGCAACAGTTGCGCCGCGATGTGATCGGCGATCTGGGGGCCTGGGGTGACGAGGAGGTCATCGGCGAGGCTCGGCGGCGCTTCGGCGCATTCCTGGCCGATCACCGGGCAATCGGGCCGGATGATCAGCCGGTCCTGCTCTCGGTCGTGGCACGCTACGCCGACGAGCCTACCTTCGAGCAGCTGCACACGCTGGCCAGGGCGACCGGCGATCAATCCGAGCGTACGCGGTTTTTCTCGGCGCTGATGGAGGTTCGTGACCCGGAGCTGGCCGACCGGGCCGCGCAGATTGTCCTGTCCACGGATATCCCACCGCAGTCTGATTCCATGCGGCTGCAGCTCGTCTTCCAGCTGGCCCGGGATCACCAGCAATTGGGCTGGATGACCTTCAGCCAGAACTCCGCCACGCTGCTCAAGCCCCATGTCCTGTACGGTAATCTGATCGCGGCGCAGGATATGCCGGGGAACTTCTGGAGCGGCGTGCCGCTGGCCGAGCTCGAGACCTGGGTGCGATCGCACGTGCCCGCGGAGATGTCCACCGACATCGAGCGGGGCCTGGAGTCGGCACACTTCAGGTTGGCTGAGAAAGCGGCGCTCGTCCGGGAGGCAGACGCGTTCCTGCACTGAGCGGGTTGCGGATCGGCTGTGCGGATTTTCCCGGTGGCGTAAACTCACGCCCCATGCGCTTCGTCAAACAGACCTTCACGGACGGCGTCACGCTGGACTACAACGAGTTCGTCGACTGCCAGATCAGGGACTGCCTGGTGCTGTTCCACGGCGGGGATTTCACGCTGCTGCGAACCACGCTGACCAATGTGCGCTTCGGCCTGGGAGGACCGGCTAACAGCACGCTGAATTTCCTGCGCCTGGTCCGCGCCGCCAGCCCGCTCCTCCTGGACGAGTTGCTCAATGCCGCGCCTGGGCTGCAGTCCGACCAGAGCGTCACCATCAACTGACGCCCGTCCTCGTAGTCGCCTGGTGCTCTCCTCTACTGATCTGCTCCGCGATGCCGTCTATCGGCGCCTGTGGATTTCAATCCTGATCTCCTCCTTTGGCGGCCAGGTGACGATCCTGGCCTTGCCGCTGACTGCCGCCGTGCTGCTGCACGCCTCACCGACGCAAATGGGCGCGCTCACCGCCATGGAGCTGGTGCCGTTCGTGCTGTTCTCCCTCCCCACCGGCGTATGGCTGGATCGCCTGCGCAAGCTGCCCGTGTACGTGCTCGGCGAACTGTCCGTGGCCTGCGCCGTGACCAGCGTGCCGCTCGCCTGGTGGTTCGGATGGCTGTCCATGACCTGGCTCTACGTGGTGGGCTTCGCCATTGGCGCCGTCAACACCACCGCGGGCAGCGCCGCGCAGATCGTGCTGACCCAGATCGTGCCCCGCGATCGCCTGATCGAGGCCCATGCCAAGAACGCGCTGGCCCAATCGACCGCCGAGGTCTCGGGGCCGGGCGCGGCCGGAGCGCTGATCAAGCTCACCGGTGCACCGCTCGCCCTGCTGGCGAACGCTGCTCTGCTGCTGGCCTCGGCCTGGATCCTGCGCGGCGTGGCGGTCAAGGAGACCCCGAGTGCAAGCAACGCCCCGTTCTGGCCGGCACTGCGCGATGGGCTGAACTTCGTGCGCAGCCACCGCTTACTGGTGACCATGGCCTGCTGTGTCGGCGCATGGCAGCTGTGCAACCAGGCCGCCACCGTGGTGCAGATCCTGTTCGCGACGCGCCAGCTGGGACTGAGCGAACGGGGTGTGGGCCTCAGCTACGTGGCCCTGGGGGTCGGTACCGTGGCGGCCAGCGCTCTCGGCAGCCGGCTCGCGCGCCGCATCGGACCGGGGCCGACACTGGTGCTGGGCTTTGGCACCTGCGGGGCAGGCTGGCTGCTGCTCGCCCTCGCGCCGCTCGGCACCATCGGCATCGCCGCCTACGCGCTGATGCTGCTGCTGTTCGGAGTCGGTGCCGTCTTCATCTTCATCAACTTCCTCTCGCTGCGCCAGTCCGTCACCCCAGGGCGCATGCTCGGTCGCATGACCAGCACGATGCGCTGGCTGATCCTGCTGCCCGCGGTGCCGGGCGCCTTGCTCGGTGGCTGGCTGGGTGAGCATTTCGGGTTGCGTGTGACACTGGGGTTTGCCGGCGTGAGCTCATTGCTGCTGGCCCTCGCAGGCTGGGGCCTGCCCGTCATCCGGAGCGTGAAGACGCTGCCGACGCTGAAGGCTGAAGCGGTGACCCCCTACTCCTCGGACCAGCCGGACGACGCATGAATCGCTCCGGCAGCGTGCCATCGCCGGCCCGGATTGGCGCCCGCAGCATCGCTCCGCAGCGCTGGCGGAACGGTGGCGGCTGGACGCGCGAGCTGCTCACCTGGCCCGATCCGCTCCACTGGCGAGTGCGCATCAGCCTCGCCACCATCGAGTCCGCAGGCCCTTTCTCGCTCTTCCATGGCGTGCAGCGCTGGATCACCGTCATCGAGGGAACCGGGGTCCTGCTCAGGCTCAACGATGCCACTCACCGCCTTGCCCTCGACACGGAGCCGCTCCGCTTCGATGGGGGCGTGCCGGTTCATTGCACTCCCATCGACGGTCCCACGAGCGATCTGAATCTCATGGCCACTGGCGCTGAGGGTGAGATGCTGCGCGCCGCGCCGGGCGTTGAGTGGATCTCCCCACTGCCACAGCGTGGCCTGTACGCGCGTGTCGCCGGCACCTTGAGTACGCCAGCAGGCTGGTGCGAGCCGGTTCCAGCCGGCACCCTGCTCTGGTTTCGCGAGGCCCGCGACCTGGCCTTCAGCTTCGCACCGGATGGTGTTGATCCGGCAACTCCCGCCTGGTGGCTGGGCTTTTCTGCCTGACTCGTCGACCGGCAGGGTGCCGCCCTTGTACACTTGGGATCGAGCGACACAAGGGCGGACGATGAAGATCCTCGTGCTCAATGGCATCAACCTGGATATGTTCGGCAAGCGCGAGCCGGCGCTCTACGGCACGACCACGCTCGCGGAGATCACCGCGCGGCTCGAAGCGCTCGGCAAGGAACTGGGCGTGCAGGTGGAGAGTTTCCAGACCAACGACGAAGGCGCGATGTGCGAGCGCATCCACCGGGCCAAGCTGGAGGGCGCCGATGCCGTGCTGATCAATGCCGGCGCCTGGTCGCACTACAGCTATGCGATTCGCGATGCCCTGGCGATGCTCACGGTGCCGGTGGTGGAGCTGCACATGTCGAACGTGCAGGCGCGCGAGCCTTTCCGTCACCAGTCCGTATTCGCCGCCATCGTCAAGGGCCAGATCAGCGGCTTTGGTGTCGACAGCTACCTGCTGGCGCTGCGCGCCGCGGTATCCGCCGCGAGCGCTGCGGCAATATCCTGAGGCGCACGGCAGCCTTCCCGAAGCACGAAGCGTGCGGATTGAGGCTCGTATTGCCTTTTACGGCAGGCCATGAGATAAGTACGTCATGCGAAGTACGCATCACGTAGTAACGGCCCGTGAGGCTGATCAACTGGGGTACTATTCCGATCCCCCTCTGCTGATACTGGCGAGCTTGGCCAGTGGCCCCAAGCATGGACACGCGATGGTCGAGGACATCGCCGCCCTGAGTGGTACACGGCTTGGTCCTGGAACGCTTTACGGCGCAATTGCGCGCCTGGAACAACAGGGCTGGATTGTGCCCCTGCGGGCCGAAGAGCGCCGCCGACCCTATCGTATTACCCCGCAGGGCGCTCGTGTGCTGCGCGCCAAATTGACGACTCTGCACCGGATTGCGAAAGCCGGAATCAGGCGATTGGAGTTGGCATGACTCCCAGACTCGCTCGTTGGCTCGTGCGCCTCTACCCGCGTGATTGGCAAGAGCGTTATGGCGAAGAGTTTGAAGCGCTGCTGCATGACAGCTCTGGTGGATTCCGCGCTGTTGTCAACGTGCTATGCGCGGCGCTTCGCGTACACCTCGTGCCGGAGGCAACAATGGGAGTAATCATGAATCATTTCCCAAATTCAGTTCTTTCATTGAGCACAAAACCCAGCGCCTTTGTACCGATGGCGATGTCGGTAACCGCCCTGGCGGTTCTACTCGGTAGCATCGCCGCCTCCTCCGGCGTGGTCCGCGACACCGATGAAGGGGCCGTTGCCCACATTTGGCAACTGCTAATGGTCGGACAGCTGCCGATACTGGCTTACTTCTTGATCCGATGGCTCCCGCGCGTGCCTCGGCAGACCCTCTATGTCCTGGCGCTGCAGATTGGCGCGGCGCTGGCCGCAATGGCCCCGGTCTATTTCCTCGGGCTCTAATTTGTGTGTGCGTGCGAGCGGCCAATTGGCGCAATCAGCGCTGCAACGAGCGCTAGTGCAGCTTGAGCCGCGGACGCAGTATCCGCGAGACGTGCCCGATGAGAATGAGCGCGATGCCGCGGAGCGTGCCGTGGATGGCGAACAGGTGCATGCGGTACAGCGACATGTAGACGAAGCGCGCGATGCGTCCCTCGATCGCCATGCGCCCCCCAATCAGGTTCCCCATGAGGCTCCCGACCGTCGAGAAGCGGCTCAGCGAGACGAGCGAGCCGTGGTCCCGGTAGATGAAGTCCCGCGGCGCCTGGCCCCGCATCAGGCGCACCAGATTGTGGTAGGTGGCGGAAGCCATCTGGTGGGCGACCTGGGCGCGCGGCGGCACCGGGCGCTTCTGCCCTGGCAGGGTGCAGGAGCAGCAGTCGCCGATCGCGAAGATGGCATCATCGCGCGTCACCTGCAGCGTTGGCCGCACGAGGAGCTGGCAGCTTGAAGTCGCCTCCAGCTCACCCATCTTCGGATCGCAAAGGATATCCGGACCGCGCACGCCGGCCGCCCAGACCTTCAGGTCCGCCACGATCTCGGCTCCGGATTGGGTCTGGATCGCCTCAGGCGTGACGCCCGTCACCCGCACGCTGGTCTGGACACTCACCCCGAGCGCTTCCAGTTCCTCGCGGGCGGCCTCGGCCAGTTTCTCAGGCAAGGCGGGCAGTATCCGCGGACCAGCCTCGAGGAGGCTGACCTTCAGGCGACTCTCGTCAAAGTCCTCGAGGCCGTAGTAATGCAGGGCTGAGGCCGCGTTGTACAGCTCGGCGGCGAGCTCCACGCCGGTCGCTCCACCGCCGACGATGGCGACGCGGACCGACTCCTCGGCCGCCGGGTTCTCGCTCAGGGCACGCGACACGCGCAGGCATTGATTGAGCAACCGGTCGCGAAAACGATCCGCATCGGCGCGGCTGTCCAGGAACAGGCAGTTCTGCGACGCGCCCGGCGTGCCAAAATCGTTGGTCACTGAACCGATCGCAATCACCAGATAGTCGTAGGCGATGCGATGGCGGCCGATCAGCTCGCGCCCGTCCACGTCCAGGAGCGGTGCCACGACGATCTGCCGGGCGGCCCGGTCTATGCCTTCGATAGACCCGAGAAAGAAGTGATAGCCCCAGCGATGGCAATGGCTGCGGTAGCCGACCTCATCGAGGTTGGCGTCGAGCGATCCGGCCGCGACCTCGTGCAGGAGCGGCTTCCAGATGTGCGTCGGATACCTCTCGACGAGCGTGATGCTGTGGCGCTCATGGCCATATTTCGCGCCGAGCCGTGTGACCAGTTCCAGCCCCGCCGCGCCCCCTCCCACGACCACGATCTGCGTCCTTTTCACGGGCCGGGATTGTCCGTGATCGTCGTTATGCCCGCCAGCTGCAGGCCGGGCGGTGCACCCCCCGTTACTCATAACAACAATGTTATGTTTCTTCAGGGGACAATCCATCGCATGACCACCGTGGCCGCCGCCGATGAGCTGGACAGTGCCCTGGCACAGAAAGTCAGGGCCACCGCGCAATTCCTGCAGGGCGCGGTGCTCGACTATGGCCGGGTCGTGTACGCCACCAGCCTGGGCTCCGAATCCCTCGTGCTGACCGATCTCATCTTCCAGCACGCACCGCAAATCGACGTCTTCACGGTCGACACGGGCCGCCTCCCCGAGGCCACCCTCGAGCTGCTCGAGCGGATTGAACGCCACTACGGACGTCGCATCCGCGTCGTCTACCCGCAGTCCCAGACCATCCAGAACTATGTCGCCGATCACGGCGTGAATGGTTTCTACCGCGGTCTGGCTGAGCGCCAGGCCTGTTGCAGCATCCGCAAGCTCGAGCCGTTCAAGCGGGCCATCGCCGGGTATGGCGCCTGGGTGACCGGAGTGCGGCAGGAGCAGTCCTCCGCACGCGCGCTTGCCCAGCCAAGCGAATTCGATGCACGCTTCGGTATGCAGAAAATCAGCCCCCTGTTGCTGTGGACCAGCGATGAGGTCTGGACGTATATTCGCGCCAGGCGTCTGCCTTACAACCCGATGCACGATGTGGGCTATCCCAGCATCGGTTGCGCGCCCTGCACCCGCGCCATTGAGCCGGGGCAGGACAGCCGCGCGGGCCGCTGGTGGTGGGAGAGTCCGGAATCACGGGAGTGCGGGCTGCAGCCACGGAAGTTACCGGGCTCTATCAGCGATTTGTAATGCAGCTGACGCACCTTCAGAGGCTAGAGGCAGAAAGCATCCATATCTTCCGTGAAGTCGTCGCGGAGGCCGAGAAGCCGGTGCTGCTGTTCTCGGCCGGCAAGGACTCCGCGGTCATGCTGCATCTGGCGCGCAAGGCCTTTCACCCCTCGGCGCCCCCCTTCCCGCTCCTGCACATCGACACGACCTGGAAATTCCGCGATATGTACGCGCTGCGCGACCGCATGGCCGCACAGTCAGGCATGCAGCTGCTCGTGCACCAGAACCCCGAAGCGAAGGCGCGCGGCATCAATCCCATCGAGCACGGTTCGCTGCACACCGACCTGTGGAAGACCGAAGGATTGAAGCAGGCGCTCGATCTGCACGGCTTCGATGCGGCCTTCGGCGGGGCGCGGCGCGATGAGGAGAAGAGCCGCGCCAAGGAGCGCATTTTCAGTTTCCGCGCGGCCAACCATCGTTGGGACCCGAAGCGCCAGCGACCCGAATTGTGGCGGCTGTATAACGCCAGGAAGTCGCGCGGGGAGAGCATCCGCGTCTTTCCGCTGTCGAACTGGACGGAACTGGATGTCTGGCAGTACATCCACCTGCAGGGCATTGCGATCGCGCCGCTGTATTTCGCCGCGCCGCGACCGACAGTGGTGCGCGATGGCCTGCTGTTGATGGTCGATGACGAGCGCCTGCCCCTGCGCCCCGGCGAAAAGCCGGTGGTGCAATCGATCCGTTTCCGTACGCTCGGCTGCTATCCGCTCACCGGTGCGGTGCTGAGCCAGGCGGCCACGCTCCCGGATATCATCCGCGAGATGCTGCTGACGAGCACTTCCGAGCGCCAGGGGCGCGCCATCGACCATGACCAGTCGGCCAGCATGGAGAAGAAGAAGCAGGAGGGCTATTTTTGAGCGCCGGCCGCTACCGTGCTGCCGGACTGGCTGCCACGGACATCGACGCCTACCTCCGCCAGCATCAGCACAAGTCGATGTTGCGCTTCATCACCTGCGGCAGCGTCGATGACGGCAAGTCGACCCTGATCGGGCGGCTCCTGTACGACACGAATATCATCTTCGAGGACCAGCTCGCCACGCTCGAGGCCGACAGCAAGCGGGTCGGCACGCAGGGCCAGAATATAGACTTTGCGCTGCTGGTGGATGGGCTGGCCGCCGAGCGCGAACAAGGCATCACGATCGACGTCGCGTACCGATTCTTCACCACCGAGCGGCGCAAGTTCATCGTCGCCGACACGCCCGGTCACGAGCAATACACGCGCAACATGGTGACCGGGGCCTCGACCGCGGATCTGGCGGTGATCCTGATCGACGCGCGCAAGGGCGTGCTGACCCAGACCCGGCGGCACAGCTACCTTGCGCACTTGTTGGGCATCCGCAATGTCGTGCTGGCGGTCAACAAGATGGATCTCGTCGGCTACGATCAGAAGGTCTTCGATGACATCGAAGGCCTGCCGCGAGTACTCGACCAAGTCCATCTTGTTGATCGCTAGCACGATGCGCGAGATGCCGACCAGGCTCACCAGGAAGCTATGCCGGCGCGTCTGCGTCAGCACGCCCTTACGCGCGTCGATGAGGAT
>JANXYA010000342.1 GCA_025350345.1 Gammaproteobacteria bacterium | reverse complement strand
GCCACGCTCATTGGCGATCGAGAGTACCACACAGAATTCGCAGGGCTCGTCGGCCTGCTTGTGCCGCACCGTGCCCTCCACCTGCAAGGCGGCGTAGCCGGTCGAGGCCACGTTCGGGGTGGGCAGGCTGAAGCGCAGATGGTGCTGGCAGGCCGGGCAGATCCCGGCGCTCGCCAGTACGGTCGACTTGCAATGCGGGCAGGTGCGTGTCGTGCCCGGAGCCAGAGGACGGACCGAGTTCATGAGGCCAGGCCGTTACCTTTGTGTTCGAGCTTGACCGAGCCCGGCGCAGCATCGGCCCAGCCGAATTCCACGTGACCGCGCATCCTGGAGCCCGCCGCAACGGTGATGGTGTCGGCCTTCACATCGCCGATGATGACGCCCGTGGCGGTCACGTCGATGTGCTTGGCGCTGATATTGCCGGTCAACTCGCCACTCACGGTGACCGTGGCCGCGCGCACTTCACCCTGGTGCTTGGCGCCCGGTTCGATGCCGAGGTTCCCTTCGACCTGCACGTCGCCCTTGAAGGAACCGGCGATGCGCACATGTCCGGTGCCGCTGATCTTGCCCTCGATCGACAGGCCGGAGGCGATCAGGGATTCGCGCATTTCCACACGCTCCTTCGGGCGGGCCATCGTGGAGCTCGGGGCCGGGGCCGCTTCAGTCACCGGCCGATCCGAAGCGGGGCGGGGCGCGGTCTCCGCGGCCGGCCTGGGGGTCATTGGGACCGGAGCGGGCGGCTGGGCGGTGGGTTCTTTCCAGAGTGCCATGGGTTTTCTCCCCTTGTGTGTTTGGCCTGATACGTTAGCCGAATTGCCCCCTGGGCGCGTGCTGTCTGGTAGCGACGACAGATTTGCCCCGTGGTTTGTGGCACTCTTTAATATAGGTGGCAGGATGTGCGGACGGGCAAGGTAATGGCAAGCGCTAGCAGGCACCCGCGGGCCGGTCCCGCCAACGGGCCGCGCCGAAAGGCCCGGGCTGGTCCCAAGTCCCGGCCGCCGACGGCAGGTGCGCTGGAGGGACTGGGCCTGCAGGCCGCGATCGAGAAGGCGAAGCTCGATTGGGAGAGCACGGCCGATGCGCTGGCCGCACTCGTCTGCCTGCTCGGCCGCAAGGGCCAGGTCATGCGCACCAATCGGGTGGTCGAGGACTGGTCGCTGGGTACCGTGTCCGGCGTACTGGGAAAGAGCGCGCACTCACTGCTCCATCCCGGATGCCGGATTCCGCGCTGTCCCCTCAAGGGCTTTTTTTCCAACGCCATGGATGAGGTCCGCCGGGGTACGCGCGAGCAGTTTGAACTGCAGGAGCAGATCGGTGCCCGCTTCCTGCACTTTACGATCCGGCCCATGCGCCTGCGCCCGGGCACGGAGGCCGATCGCGGGGATCCGCGTGCCGTGCTGGTCGTCAACGACTTAAGCGCCCTGTACCGCGCCCAGGATGCCCTCGAGCGGCTCAACTCGAGCCTCGAGTCGCGCGTGCGGACGCGCACCCAGGCGCTCGCCGACGCCAACCGGGACCTGCGCAACGAGATCATCCGGCGCGAACAGGCCGAGGTGGCCCTGCGCGCCTCACGGAACGAGCTGATGGCGCTCTCGGAACAACTGATCGGCGCGCAGGAGGGCGAGCGCAAGCGCATCGCCGTGGAGCTGCACGATTCGGTCGGCCAGTCCTTAAGCGCGGTCAAGTACACGCTCGAGCGCGGCCTGGAACTGCTCCGCCAGCCCAAGCGCGGTGATTCGACGCCGGTATTCGAGCTCGCCGTGCGGCGCATCCAGGAAACCGCGGAAGGGATCCGCGCCATTTCCATGAACCTGCGCCCAAAGCTCCTGGACGATCTGGGCGCTGCCTCGGCGGTGCAGTGGTTCTGCCGTGATTTCGCCGAGATCTATCCGTCGATCACCATTGTCGCGGAGCTGTCGGTGGGCGATCGCGAGGTTCCCGACCGGCTCGCCACCGTGGTCTATCGCTGCGTGCAGGAGCTGCTGAACAATGTGGCCAAGCACGCCGATGCCCGCAGTGTCATGGTCAGGCTGTGGCTCGAGGAGGGCGTGCTGATGCTGCAGGTGCGCGACAACGGCGTCGGACTCGAGAATGCCACCGCGGAATCCCGTCGCCACGGCTCGGGACTGCGCAACCTGCGTGAGCGGGCCCAGATGACGGGCGGAGCGTTCAGCATCACGCGAGCGCCGGGCCGGGGCACGCTCGCGCAGCTGAGCTGGCGACTCGAACAGGCGGAACAGCCGACGGCCTAGGGGCAGAGGCGTTGGAGCGCAGGGGAGGGCTTCAATTCGCGGTGAGGGGCGATTCCTGGTACAGGAGCGTGTGATCGCCGATGACGATCCGGTCCTGTGGCATCAGGCAGTGGACCCGCCGCCGCCGGCCATTGACCAGGATGCCGTTGGTGCTGCCCATGTCTTCCACAAAGCACTGGTCGGCCGTCGTGATGATCTGGCAGTGCTGACGGCTGACGAACTGGCTGTTGAGCCTGATATCGGCGTCCTCGGCGCGACCCACGATCAGGCGGCCGGGCTTGAGCGTCAGCCGGTCAACGAAGCGCCCGCTCTGCTGCACTTCCAGTTCCATCACCACGGCACGGCTGGGTGCCACCGCCGGTCGCGCACCGGTCGGATCCAGCGGCACCGGCGGCGTGCGCGCCGCGAATTCCACCCACTTCAGTTCCTGCACGGCGTCACGGATCTCGGCGGTGCCCACGCGCGGGCTGCTGTGCACTTCGGCCAGCGCCATGGCGTTGTCGCACAGCACGTTGATCAGTTGCGGCGTGCCGCCGGTGTAGCGTAGCAGTTCCTGGGTCGTATCCGGATCGAACAGCGTGCGCCCGGCACTGCCGGCCACGTGCAGGCGGTAGTGCAGGTAGCCCTCGATCTGCTCGGCCGTGAGGCGGGGAAGCTGCAGGGAGGCGACCAGCTGTAGCGGGACGCCCTGGGCCTCGAGGGCTGCGAGGGAGGCCAGCAACCCGGACTCACCCGCCAGCACGATGAACGGGGCGGGGTGCCGGGCGGCGAGGACCAGCAGCTCGCGCAGCATGGCGGCCG
>JANXYA010000301.1 GCA_025350345.1 Gammaproteobacteria bacterium | reverse complement strand
GTATCTTTCGAAATCGTAGCCAGGATTTCCGACTTGGTCGGCGCTCCACCTTTCTTCGCCATTGCTGAATCTCCTCGAGTTTGACAGTCAGTACTGAAAATTGACCACGCAATTCGTGAATCGGTGCGCAACATATCACATGCAGCGCGCGACGCAAATGCCTTTTATTCTAGGCTTTGGCGCACACGCTCCGGTTTTGGCGGCCGCGCCGCGCTCGCTCGGCACCGAGGAGTGCTAGACGCGCACTGCAGATGCGCGGCTAAACCCATGGCGGCAATGGCAGTTGCCACGCATCGTTGCGGGGTGCGGGGAGTGCTTCAGCGCAGCAGTATCAGCAGCGCCTGGATGAGTATGCCCGCCCACAGCGGCGACAGATCCAGATTGGCGAGCGGCGGAATAAGCCGACGAAATGGCCGCAGCACGGGCTCGCACAGCGCCGTCAGCACGCCCTGAGCCGGCGAATAGGTGCCCGGCGCGATCAGCGACAGGGTCGCGTACAGGAAAATCGCGAAAAAATAGGTCCACAGCAGTGTGCGCAGAATCTGCAGTGTCGCCAATTCGAGCCAGGGCAGAACTGGCGGCAGTCCCATGCCGCTCAGCACCGTCGGCAGGCTTTCGCGCAGCAGGGCCAGCACGAGCACCGCCACGACCGAGGCGGTGTCGATCTGGCCTACGGCGGGCAGGAGCCGGCGCAGCGGCACCAGCGCCGGGTTGGTCAGCTCCACCAGGGCGCGCACCAGCGGATTGCGGAAATCCGCGCGTGCCCATTGCAGCAGCAGGCGCAGCAGGACGGCGAGCTGCGCCAGGCTCAGGAGCGTATCCAACAGGTAAAGCAGTGCTGCCATGGCCGATTTCCTAGGAATGAGCGCCGGGCGGGCGCGCCTGCGAGGGCCCGGAACGGCCGAATTGGGCCGCCAGGGCCGCGCCACGCCGCGTCGCCGCGCTGAGCGCTGAGGCGATGAGTTTATCGAATCCGCCCTGCTCGAGGGCGGTGAGCGCAGCTTCGGTCGTCCCGCCCTTGCTGGTGATGGCCGCGCGCTGCTCGGCCAGCGATCCGGTGCCGGCCGCCAGCGCGCCGGCGCCGCGCAGCGTCTGCGTGGCCAGGGTCCGCGCGGTGTCGGGGTCCAGTCCGAGCGCGGCGGCGGCGGCGGCGAGCCGTTCGGCCAGCAGGAAAAAATAGGCCGCCCCACCGCCCGAGAGGGCGGTGACGATGTCCAGATCGGACTCACGCCGCACCCAGACCACGCTTCCGGCCGCGCTCATGATGCTCTCCGCCAGCAAACGCGCCGCGGCGCTGACTTCAGCTCCGGCATACAGGCCGGTGGCCCCCTCGCCGACCAGCGCCGCCCGATTGGGCATGGCGCGCACGATCGGCAGTCCCGGACTGCTGGCGGCAATGTCCGCGATTCGCAGGCCCGCCGCGATCGACAGCAGGAGCGGGCGCGCGCTCTCGAGCGCGGGGCGGGCGGCGGTGAGCACTTCGTTCATCTGCTGGGGCTTGACCGCCAGCACGACGACGGCGGCGCCGGCAATCGCCTCAGGGTTGTCGGCCGTCGCGAGCAGGCGGAAATCACGCTGCAGGCGCTCGCGCTGTGCCGCCAGCGGCTCGCCCACCCGCAGCTGGGAGGTGGTGTAGCCCTGGCGCAGCAGGCCCTGGATCAGGGCCTGGGCCATGTTGCCGCCGCCGAGGAACGCGATCTGTGCAGTCGTCTTCATGGGCCGATTTCCGCCGGTGGAGAGCGCCTTCCGCTGCGGCATTCTACGGGCCCGGTTGTGCGTTGCGCGAGCCAAACAGCGCCGTGCCGATGCGCACCAGCGTGGCGCCGGCGGCGATGGCCGCTTCGAAATCCCCGCTCATCCCCATCGACAGCGTGTCCAGTTGCGCTCCGCCGCGATTGAGCTCCAGGAGCAGGGCGTGCACTGACTCAAACTGCGCGCGCTGCGCTGCGGTGCTCAGGCCTTCGGGCAGCATGCACATCAGGCCGCGCAGGCGCAGCCGAGGGAGCACCGCCACGGAAGCGGCGAGGGCGGGCAGCTGCGCGGCCGGAATGCCGCCCCGATCGGCGTCGGCGGCGAGCTGGACCTGCAGGCAGACGTTGAGCGGCGGCGCGCGGTGCGGACGCTGCGCGGCCAGCCGCTCGGCAATGCGCAGCCGGTCCACGCCGTGCGCCCAGGCGAAGCGCTCGGCGACCCCACGGGTCTTGTTGGCCTGCAGCCGGCCGATGAAGTGCCAGTTCAGCTCCAGCCCGGCGAGCGCGTCCATCTTCGCCAGCGCCTCCTGCAGGTAGCTCTCGCCGAAATGCTCGACCCCCAGTTGCGCGAGCGCCTGGATCGCGGCAGTGCCGTGCCCCTTGCTCACGGCCACGACTGTGATGGATTGCTCGGTCCGGCCCGCCGCCGTGGCCGCCGCAGCGATCCGCGCGCGCAGGCGGTGCAGGCAGGCAGCGGCGCCGTCAGTAATCGGTGAATTCTGCGGAAGGGTTAACATATTGAGGGTCGAGTCCCTCCGCTATACTGCCGCGGCTGCTTGGGAACGTGGCGGCGGCAACACGAGGCACTCTGATGGCGGTCGATATCGCACAACTCCTGGCGTTTGCCGTCAAGAATAACGCCTCTGACCTGCACCTGTCGGCGGGCGTACCGCCGATGATCCGCGTCGACGGCGATGTCAAGCGCATCAACATGCCGGCACTGACCCACAAGGAAGTGCACGGCATGGTCTATGACATCATGAACGACAAGCAGCGCAAGGCCTACGAAGAATTCTTCGAGACCGATTTTTCCTTCGAGATTCCAAAGCTTGCGCGCTTCCGTGTCAACGCCTTCAACCAGAATCGCGGCGCCGGCGCCGTATTCCGCAACATTCCCTCCACTATCCTCAGCCTCGATGAATTGCAGGCGCCGAAGATATTCCGCGACCTGTGCATGCTGCCGCGCGGCCTGGTGCTGGTCACCGGCCCCACCGGCTCGGGCAAGTCGACCACGCTGGCGGGCATGGTCGATCACTGCAACGAGAACCGGCCCGATCACATCATCACCATCGAGGATCCGATCGAGTTCGTGCACGAGTCGAAGCGCTGCCTGATCAACCAGCGCGAGGTCAAGCGCGACACGCTGGGCTTCAGCGAGGCGCTGCGCTCCGCCCTGCGCGAAGACCCGGACATCGTGCTGGTCGGCGAAATGCGCGACCTGGAGACGATCCGCCTGGCCCTCACGGCGGCCGAGACCGGGCACCTGGTCTTCGGCACCCTGCACACCAGCTCGGCGGCCAAGACGATCGACCGTGTCGTCGACGTGTTCCCCGGCGAAGAAAAGGAAATGGTGCGCTCGATGCTCTCCGAGTCGCTCCGGGCGGTGATCTCGCAGACCCTGCTCAAGCGGACCGGCGGCGGGCGGGTGGCGGCGCACGAGATCATGATCGGCACCCCAGCGATCCGTAACCTGATCCGCGAGGGCAAGGTCGCGCAGATGTATTCCTCGATCCAGACCGGCGGCGCGACCGGCATGCAGACCCTCGACCAGTGCCTCAGCGAGATGGTCACCAAGGGCCTGGTCAGCAAGGAAGAGGCGCGCTACAAGGCCCAGAACAAGGATTCCCTCTGATGGATCGCGAACAAGCCATCAAGCTCATGCAGGAGCTGCTCCGTCGCGTGATCGAGAAAGGGGCGTCCGACCTGTTCCTGACGACCGGGTTTCCGCCGGCCATCAAGGTGGATGGCGAGATCCGCCCGCAGATGGACCGCGCCCTGACCAGTGAGCAGTCGGCGATCCTGGTGCGCTCGATCATGAGTGACCGGCAGTCGAAGGAATTCGACGCCACCAAGGAATGCAATTTCGCCATCGCCCCGCCCGGAATCGGGCGCTTCCGCGTCAGTGCCTTCGTGCAGCAGGGCCACACCGGCTGCGTGATCCGCACCATCAACGCCAAGATCCCCACCTTCGAGGAGCTCGACCTGCCGCCGATCCTGCGCGAGGTGGTGCTCTCCAAGCGCGGGCTGGTGATCGTGGTCGGGGGCACCGGCTCGGGCAAGTCCACCACGCTTGCCTCGATGGTGGGCTACCGCAACGAGAAGACCCGCGGCCATATCGTCACGATCGAGGATCCGGTCGAGTACGTGCATCCCCACAAGGGCTGCGTCATCACCCACCGCGAGGTCGGCGTCGACACCGACTCCTGGCATGCGGCGCTGAAGAACACGTTGCGCCAGGCGCCGGATGTGATCCTGATCGGCGAGATCCGTGATCGCGAAACCATGGAATACGGCATCCAGTTCGCCGAAACCGGCCACCTGGTGCTGGCCACGCTCCACGCCAACAGTTCCAACCAGGCGCTCGACCGCGTCATCAATTTCTTCAGCGAGGAGCGGCGCGAGCAGCTGCTGATGGACCTGTCACTGAACATCCGTGCCCTGATCTCCCAGCGCCTCATTCCGCGCGAAGCGGGCGCCGGGCGCATTGCCGCCATGGAGATCATGCTCAATTCGCCCCTGATCCAGGACCTGATCTTCCGCGGCGAGGTGGCCAAGATCAAGGACATCATGGCGCGCTCGACGCGGCTCGGCATGAACACCTTCGACCAGGCCCTGTTCGACCTGTACGAGAAGGGCCTGATCTCCTACGAGGATGCGCTCCGTAACGCCGATTCGAAGAACGAATTGCGCCTGCGCGTCAAGCTGGACAGCAAGCGCGAGAACAAGCCCGTCGAGGGTGACGGCGACCTGATGATCGTTGAAGACGAAGCCGAAGGCCGCAACTTGTGAGCGGCCGGCACGGGCCATGAGCGATCTGGCCGATCTGAAAATCGCCAGCAGCGGCCCGCAGCCGGTGCTCAACACCAAGCCGCTGTTCGAGCTGATGGTCGAGCGCAAGGCCTCCGACCTGTTCTTTACCTGCAACGCGCCCATCAAGATCAAGATCGAGGGGCAGATCCTGCCGGTCAACAAGCAGGTGCTGTCGCCCGAAGCCGTGCGCGCCGCGGCCTTCGGCCTGATGACGCCGGAGCAGATCGAATATTTCCAGCGCGAGCTGGAGATCGACTTCGCGATTTCCGAGCCGGGCCTTGGCCGCTTTCGTGTCGCCGTCTTCTATCAGCG
>JANXYA010000275.1 GCA_025350345.1 Gammaproteobacteria bacterium | reverse complement strand
CCTGCCCATGTCGCGGGCGCTGGCGGCCCTGGGCGGCGGTGGCGATGAACTGGCGGGGACGATCGTGCGCACGATCAGGCTGCCGCGCAGCATTTCCGCCTTCGCCGTCGGGAGCCTGCTGGGACTGTCCGGCGTGCTGTTGCAGGCCCTGTTCCGCAATCCGCTGGCCGACCCCTACGTGCTCGGTGTCTCCGGCGGCGCGGCCATCGGCGCCCTGGGAGGCATGCTCGCCGGACTCGGACTCGCCGCCCTGGAATGGACTGCCACGGGCGGTGCGCTGTGCATCGGCGCGCTGGTGCTGTGGCTCGGTAGCGGTGGCGACTCCGGCCGCTTGCTCCTCTCCGGCGTGGTGCTGGCGAGCGCCTGCGGCGCGGTGATCTCCGTGCTGCTCGCGGTTGCGGACAACGGCCAGTTGCGCGGCATGGTGTTCTGGCTCGCCGGCGACCTGGGCTGGGCGTTGCACCCCTGGATCGACCTCACCGCCGCGGGAGTGGCGCTCCTCGTCTCGCTGCTGGGCGGACGGGCGCTCAATGTGCTCGCGGCCGGCGAGCTGCGCAGCGCCGTGCTGGGCCTGGATGCGCGGCTGGTACGGCCCCTGGTATTCCTGCTCGCCGCGGCGCTCACCTCGCTCGCCGTGCTGGCCGCAGGACCCGTGGGTTTCGTCGGCCTGGTCGCCCCGCACCTGGTGCGACTGGCACTGCGCACCGCCGATCACCGGCTGGTCGCGCCCGGCGCCGCGCTGTGCGGCGGATCGCTCCTGTGCCTGGCCGACATTGCCAGCCGCACCGTGGCCGCGCCGCGGCAACTCCCGGTGGGCGCCATCACGGCGCTGATCGGCGCGCCCGTATTCCTGGTGCTGTTGCGCCGGCGTACTGCTCGCTGAGCCTGCGCCGGTCCTTACTGCGCGGCGCGTGCGCCCAGGCATGCGATCTCAGGCGCGCTGCTGCGTCACCTGGCGCCTGCCCTGCGTGTACTCGCAACCCTGCCGCATCAGCGCGCTGAAGCCCGCCTGGTCATTGTGCTGCACGGCACTACGCAGGTGATCCACCGCCTGCGCCAGCGCATCGAGTGATTCGCTGCCGTAGTCGTTGAGCCGCTGGATCTCGAAATACAGTTCCGGGCTTTCCCGCGCCACCTCGCTGGCGATATCGAATTGCGCATCGAAGGTCGTGCTCGACATCCGCAGCAGGCGCGGCGCGGCCTCGCCGCTCCGGGCGAGGGCCGTGAAGAAGGCGATGTTCACGGCATGCGAGAGACCCAGGACGTAGGCGATCAGGCGGTCATGTTCCTCCAGCCCCATGACCACCTGCTCGGCCATGGTGGGCGCAAACAGGGCCCGGGCGCGATCAAGCGCATCGCGCGCGCCGAGGTCGATGAAGATGACGTGGCGACCGGACAGCAGTTCAGTGCTCGGCCCGAACATTGGATGGAGCGAGCTGACTCTCACGCCGGCCACCCGCAAGGCCTCCAGCCCCCCGCGCAACGGACTTTTCAGCGAGCCCACGTCGAACACGACGCCGGCGGGACGGCGGCCGGCTAGCTCACGCAGGATCTGGTCGGTGGCGCCCAGCGGCGTGGCGACGACAATGAAATCGTGGTCGAGCGCGCTGCTGCGCCAGTCGCTGATGGCGCCCGGCCCTCCGGCCGGATCGGCGATCTCGACGCTGAAGCCCTGCGAAGACAGGAACTGCACGAACCAGCTACCAATCTTGCCGGCCCCGCCGATCACCAGCGCGCGCTGGCCGCTGCCAGCACCCTGTGCCGCGACACTGGCCTGCTCCTGGGTGGTCAGGGAGGAGCGGATCAGCACCCGCATCACCGCCTCGGCGGCGTCAGCCGGTACACCGCGCTGCGCGGCGCCGGCACGCACCGCGAGGATCACGTCGCGCTCGCGCGCATAGTCGCGGGTGGCATGGCCCGTGGCACGCTTCACGCGGGCGATCTCGCGGCTGGTCGCCTGGCGTTCGGCGATCAGTTCGAGCAGCCGTTGGTCGAGGGCGTCGAGATGCCGGCGGAGTTCTTCGAGAGTCATGCTCATCTTCCGGAGTGTGGCTTGCCATCCTTTGTAAAGGCAAAGCTCTTCCCCGGCAAGTGC
>JANXYA010000263.1 GCA_025350345.1 Gammaproteobacteria bacterium | reverse complement strand
TCTTCGTTGAAGGCCGGAATCAGGATGCTGATCGGGGGCTGGTAGGCCGGCAGGTTCCGCGGCAGGTACTCGGCACGATGATCGCGCATGTAGCGCACGATGCTGAATACGGAAACGTAGTGCAGGGCCAGGTAGGCAATGTTGATGCAGAGAAAATAGGCGAAGAACGCCCACTCCAGGGCCAGGAAAAGCTGCGCCCAGAATGAGCTCACGACGCTTCCCCGAGGGCCAGTTCGGCCAGCACATGGGTGATGATGTCCCGTGCATAGGGATCGGACTGGGTCCGCTGGATCTGGCGCAGGCGCTCACGGCCCACGAAACGGAGCTTCAGCAGCCCGCGGGCGGCGCGGTAGCGGACCCACCATTGATTGTCCGAGAGCATGCCGATGAGCTGCTGCTCATCGCCGGGTACTCCCAGCTGGCCCAGCGTCGTGGCGGCCAGCATGCGGATATGCCAGCGCGGGTGCGCGAGGAGCGGGCGCACGCAGTCCAGATCCGCCTGGTTCGACATGACCTGCAGGCAGGTCGAGACCAGGTGATCATCAGCCGGGGAGCGCAGCCAGTCGCGGATGATCGGTGCCGCCGAGGCGGGGCTCACGCCGGCCAGCAGACGGATCAGGCGGTAGGCAACTTCGCCCTTCGCCCTCACGGTCGCCTCGGTCAACGGCCCGGACACGATGTCACCGCCACTTTCCTGGAGGATTGCAGCGATGCTGCCCTGCGACCAATCGCTCCGTTCCACGATTCTTGGCACGAGCAGTGGCCCGGCGCGCACTGGGTCGACCTGCAGCAATGCGCGCGCCGCGCACAGCGACATGATCGGGCTCTTGTCGTCCAGGTACTGGGCGACGTGGCTGAAGCTTGCCGGGCTCCGCACATGCCCCAGAGCGATGACCGCCATCACGCGATCGTGAAAGGTGACCGAGCGCAGCGAGCGGTACAGCTGCTCTTCAAGCCCGATTTCACGGGCGATCTTCGCCAGGTTGCCGGTGGTGCCGCCGCGCAACGACTCGTGCACGTCGTTCCATGCGCGGACGAATCCTGGCAGATCACGATCGGTCAGGTGTGGAATCGCCGCCGGCGTAGCAGCGGGCTCTGCGACGAGGGCGGGCTTCCACAGCGCTACCGCCGCGACATAGATGCGCTCGCGGCGCAGCGCGACCCGCCGCATGATCAGGGTCGCAGTCAGCATGAGCACGGTCATGGCAAAGACCGCCACGCCGAGCCAGAAGGCAAACTCGACTATCGGCGCAGCACGATCGAAACTGTGCAAATCCATTGATCCCCTAAGCGCCAGCACCGGCCGGCGCCGGCCGGTATGAAGAATTCACATCAACTATTTATTTTAACTTGTTGTTTTTATAGAGTTTAACTCAGCTGAATATCCCACGCCGCGCAGGCTTCTCCGGCACCGCGCGGCGCCGCGGAAGCAGCGTTCCAATGGTACCCGCAATCTCCAGGCAGTAGTGCAAGCGGCGTGGCCCGCGCGCTGATTGCTACAGATGCCACCAACCCAGGCGGCCGATGAGCCCTTCGCTGTCGAGCGAATAGCGGACGTAAAAGGTGGCGTCCGCATACCGGGCGCGAAACCAGAACGAGCGCTCCCCGTCCAGGCGCTGCTCGCGCAGGAACTCGAATGACTTCAGCGCGCCCAGATGATGAATGCGGCCCGCGAAGTCATCGGCATTGGCCCACACGGTGGCGCGGATCCCTCCCGCGTAGCGCGACAAATCCGGGGTGCCCGCGGCCAGCAGTTCGTAGTCGCGTTGCAGCCTGGCGGCAAGCTCCCCATCGGGCGCTCGTGCCCGCGGTAGATCGCGCAGCGCCACGCGCCCTTCCAGCATGCCCGCCACGCCGAGTGCGAGCCCGACCGGATCCGATCCGGCGGAATTCGCCAGGTTCGTGAACACGACCACGCCCAGGCCCCGTTCCGGCAGCTTCACGAAGCCGACGCCACTGTGGCCCGAATGCGTGATAACGCGCTCGCCCAGGATGTCCTCGAGGCCAATCCCCAAGCCGTAGCGCGTCCAGGAAAATACTTCCGCGACGGGGGTGCCATCCGCCAGCACCGACGGCGTCGTCTGCGCAGCGACGGTCTTCGGGGTAAACGGCGGCCTGCCGTCGAGCGCCATGATCCACCGCGCAAAGTCGGCGACGGTCATGCCCAGATCGCAGTAGATGGGTCCGTAGTCCACTTCAAGACGGATATCGCGCTGCAACTGCCCATCGGCACTGAGCGTGTAGGCGGAAACGCGTCCGGGGATGAGCGCCTGGGGTCTCATGGACACGACCGAGTGCATGCCTGCCGGCTCGAACACTTCGCGCCGCATGAACGTCCACCACGGCTCACCCGTGGCACGTTCGGTCACGCTCTGCGCCAGCAGCATCCCGTCGTCCGAGTAAATAAAACGCGATCCCGGCGGTTCAATCGGGGGGTGTATCGCTTCGAGCAACTGTTCCGTGGTGTAGGTGGTCCACCTGCGGCCGGCGTCGAGCTCAGCCAATGAATCCGCAAGGCCCGCGGTATGACTCAGCAGCTGGCGAATCGTGATGCCGGGAAAGGGCAGTGCCAGGTACTTGGTCACGGGTTCGTCGAGCCTGAGCCTGCCGCGCTCTTCGGCCTTCAGCACGCCCGCTGAAGTTAATTCCTTATCCAGCGATGCGATGCCGAATATGGAGGCGTCGGACACAGGAGCGCCATTTTCGATATCCGCAAATCCGTAGACCGCCATCTTCTCGATGTGATCGGCACGCACCACCGCGACCGCGAGCCCCGGGATCTTGCGGGCCGCCATCTCGGTGCGCAGATAGTCGTCGATGGCGTCCGCATGCGCGCTCGGCGCGACGATTCCGAGGGTCGCGATCCCGCCCGCCACTGCACGCCAAAACATGTAACGCATCGTTCCGTACTCCGTGCCTGGGTAATTGGCGCGATTATTGTAATGGATCGAAGCGAACAGCGAGCGTGCTGACGAAGGTCGGCGCTGCCGGGCCGGCCCGCGGCCTCTCAGGCGCGCCGGTGCACGCCGCGTCTGAGGTTCCCGGCAATGTAGTCGCAGGTGCGCATGGCGAAGGCGATGATCGGCATCGTCGTGGTCTTGTCCGTGGAGGTCGGAAAGATGCTGGCATCGCAGATGTACAGACTGGGTACGTCGTGCGCCTGCGCCCATCTGTTGGCCACGGACGTCCTCAGATCACTCCCCATGCGGCAAACGCCGCATTCATGCAGACTCGTGCCTGGCCGGTTCGGCCCGGCCTCCACGCTCCACATCTCGCCACCGGCCGCCTTGAACAGATCGACCATGACCTGCTTTGCATGATCCCACATCAGCAGCTCGTTGGTGCCCCACTGGATAGTGAAAGCGCAACTGCGGTATGCCGAATATGTCCTGCTTCTGTGGATTGATGTCGACGAAGTTGTCGGGGCTCGGGAGCGCCGGCGCCTGGATCAGCGCACCGATGGGCGCCGGATAGCAGAGTTGGCGATATTGTCGGGCGCGGGCGGCTGACCCGGCGGCTGCGGCAGGTAGCCGTAACCCAGACTGCCGTAGCGCTGGTCGCACAGGTTGAGGCCCAGCTGGCCGCTCGAGTTGGCGATGCCGGTGGGCCTGTGGCTGGACTTTGAGTTCAGCATGATGTGCGCGGTCTCGACGCAGGAGGCAGCCAGCGCCGCCACTTTGGCGTAGACCTCGACCTCGCGCCGTGTCTCACGATCGATGTACGCCACACCGCGAGCCATGCCGTTTTCATCAACCAGCACGCTGCGCACCAGTGCATCGGTCACCAGCGTCAGGGTGCGCGACTTCTCCGCGTCCGGAATCGTGAACCAGGTGGGCGAGAAGAAGGAACCGGCATCGCAACCCGGGCTGCAGTTGCCGCAATAGTGACAGGTGGCATCCTGATTCCCTGACTGTCAAACCGCGCCAAACATGCATTCCACGGCCGAAAAGCCCGCGGCGGCGGCCCAAGCTGCGATTTGACATAGCGGCCCCGGTCGATTTAACCCCCTGTTATTTGACAAGTGAGTGGCGCCGTCCCATGGTAGCGCCGACGCATCCTCAAGGGAGAATCGTGCTGCGCAGCGCTATCACCCACGCGCAACTCATGCAGGTATCGGAGCAGCGCCTCGAAGCGGCGGCGCGCACCGGCCCGCCACAGGAGCGGCTGGTCGCAAGTCGCGTGATGGATAGTCCGTCGGTCTGGCAGCGCTGGGAGAATGAGCATGCCGGGCTGATGCGGGCCGTGGCCTTGCAGCGCCGTCCGCCACGTCAGGCGACGACCCTGAAGTCGACCTGCTTCTCGCTGATTCACCGCAAGGCCCTGTTTGAGCATTTGCGCGACCAACACGTGCATGGTCGCGCACGCGAGAAGCTGCTGCTTTTTTTCCACCGGTCGCGCGGCTACAGCCGTGCGCTGATCGATGAGTACGAGACCTTCCTGCTGTCGGCGTGCAGCTATATGTGCTCGAACCACGTGGGCAGCGCGGTCATTCGCGACGGGGTCTTCGAGGATCCGATGCGCCGCTACGAGGAGCTCTACAAGGAGTACTTCCGCCTGTTCTGCGAGGGGACCATCCTCCAGAGTGACGCCGCCGCCTCCTCCAGGGCCCTGCTGCCGTATCTCAAGTACCAGATCAATGAACAGCGCCTCGCCGTGCTCACCATGCCTCGCCGGACACCGAGCCTGCTGCGGGATGCGGCGCTGCGGCGGCCCACCGGCGACACCGAAAGGCTGCGGGTGGACGCCCTGCGGGCGAATTTCCGCACCTGAATTCCCCCAAGCGACCCCGGCCGCGCCGGCAGCGGGCATCGCTCTAGCCTGCCAATAACTCAACGCCCAGCTGGCTCGCCAGCCCGCGCGCCCCGGCCGCCATCACCGCGCCATGATTCCAGCGAAACGCCGGCGCCAACACCGGTGCCAGCGCATTCATCCACGCGCGCGAGGTCGCCACTTGCCAGTCGTAGCGCACCCGCACGATCGCACCCTCTGCACGCAGCGTCCAGCGACCGGTGCCGGTCAGTTCCCCGATCGCCTCACCGGCCAGCACATGCGGCTTGTCCACGATCGCGGAGCGCATATTGAAGGTCAGGCGGTAGGGCAAGCGACTGGCCCAGGTGTAGCGGCGCAGCGCGCCAACGCCTGCCGCATCTCCTCGCTCGAGTTCCTCCACCGCCAGCACGTATTTCCACCAGCTCGGCCAGGCCGCCACGTCGTAAAGGACGTCCCACACGCGCTCGATCGGCGCGCGCAGCTGCCACTCCGTCACCAGTGCATAGCGATTCATTGTAGCGCCCTCCTCGGCACCCGAAAATGGGCCCAGCCCCACTCTGTGTGCGCTGTCGAACAGACCCTGCCGCGGCACGCGCGTACACTGCTGACCCTTGGCATTGCGGCCGTGATTTAACCTGGAGTATGGGCTCATGAATTCGAAACTGAACGTGTGGTTGCTCGGTGCAACGCTCGGCGTCGTCGCCGGAATCGCGCAGGCCAGTCCTGACAGCGATACTGTGAAGCTGTTCCAGGATTCCACCCAGAGCTCCAATTACTTCCAGAAGAGCTACGGCTATGCGATTTTCCCGACCATCGGCAAGGGCGGCGTCGGCGTAGGCGCCGCGCACGGCTCTGGCCACGTCTACGAACAGGGCAAGCGCATCGGTCGTGTCACAATGAATCAGCTAAGCGTCGGCCTGCAGCTGGGCGGCAAGGCTTTCAGTGAAATCATCTTCTTCAAGGACAAGGCCTCCCTGGACGAGTTTACGGAAGGGAACTTCGAGTTCAGCGGGGACGTCGGCGCGGTCGCCATCACGGCCTCGGCCGATGTCAGCGTGGGCACGACCGGCGCCAATGCGGGCGGCAGCATTTCCAAGACTGACGCCGCCACTGCCGGGGAGTACAGCCACGGCATGGCCGTCTTCACGATCGCGAAGGGCGGCCTGATGTACAACGCCACCGTGGCCGGCCAGAAATTCTCCTACACCCCCAAGTCCGGCAAGTAAGCCGACATGAAAAAGCTCCTGTTTCCGGCATTGGCGGCAGCGATGATGGGCGGCGCCTGGGCGGCGCCGGCCGTCGCTGGTGAGATTGGCCTGTCGATCAACATCGGTGAGCCGGGCTTCTACGGTCACCTCGACATCGGTGACTTCCCGCACCCGGATTTGATCTACAGCCAGCCGGTGATCATCGAGCGAGGCAACGGCTACGGGTCGCAGCAGCCGATCTATCTGCGCGTGCCGCCCGGGCACGAACGGCACTGGCGCGAGCACTGCCACCAATACAATGCCTGCGGGCAACCGGTCTACTTCGTGCGTGACAGCTGGTACCAAAAGACCTACGCGCCGCACTATCGCGAGCAGCATCACGGTCATGGTCGGGATGACAAGCAGGGCAAGGACCGGGATGATCATCGCGGCGAGAAACACGATTGAACGCGCAAAAGATGGTCGCGGTCGTGCTGGTGGTGCTGGGAATCCTCGGGCTTGCCTACGGTGGATTCAGCTACACCAGCGAGACCCACAAGGCCGACGTCGGCTCGCTCCATCTATCGGTCGATGAGACCAAGCATGTCAACATCCCCGTCTGGGCAGGCATCGGGGCTATCGTCCTGGGCGGCGTGCTGCTGGTCACAGGCCGAAAACGCTAACCGCGTAGCGGGTGCTGCGGCTGCCGGAGCGACTGCTCCAGCGCGGGGCCATACAGCGATTGCTTCGGCTGCGCGTACACCCGGCGCACCATCGGCTCGAAAAAATCGAGCGGCAGGGTCTCACCCTGCGGATCGAATGCCGGCCCGTCATAGCGCGCACAGAACTCCTCGGCCTGGGCGAAATGCGGATGGCCGCGGAACATCTCGCGCATATCCCGGTTCATGCCGATGTGGTGGAAAAAGTAGTAGCCCTGGAAAATGCCGTGCTTCTCGACCATCCAGTGATTGGCTGCCGAGACGAAGGGCTGCAGCACCGCGGCCGCGACCTCGGCGTGGTTGTAGGTGCCCAGCGTGTCGCCGATGTCGTGCAGCAGGGCGCAGACCACATACTCCTCGTCCCGCCCATCGCGGTGGGCGCGCGTGGCCGTCTGCAGGACGTGGGTCAGCCGGTCAACGGCGAATCCGCCGCTCTCGCCCCGCAGCAGCTGCAGATGTTCGAGAATGCGATCGGGCAGGGTCCTGCCGTAGATCTCGTACTCGCGCTGGATGATCGCCCAGTCGCTCGCCGTGCTGGCCTCCATGCTGGTAAAGCGCGCGCAGCCGGTATTGTCCTTGTCGATGGGCACGCTCACTCCTGCGCGTAAATCGCCACTTGTGGCCTGGACGTCGCGCTCACCCCGCCGCGGTTCATGCCGATCGTATTGAACGACCAAGCGCTGGACCCGTCCTTGCCCGCTGACCGGCAAATTCAACCACAGTCGCGTGGAAGTCGCGAGCGCCTCCGGCCGGTACTATGATGCCCGGGTACCCGGGGCTGGCCGTGGCCACCCAGCCCCGCGCGGCGCAGC
>JANXYA010000234.1 GCA_025350345.1 Gammaproteobacteria bacterium | reverse complement strand
CCTGCGGCCTTGGCGGCGGCCATGCCCTGCTCTGCGCGGGCGGACAGCAGCGCCTGGATCTTGGGCCGGTAGACATCAGCATCGACATCGGTCTTGGCGCCATGCATCCCGGCCACGAAACCGGCTGCCACCTGCTTCATTTCATGCTCGGTGAGCGCGAAGGGCTTGACGCTGCCGCTCAGGATCTCGCCGATCGCGAAGGCGACCTTGTCGTCCTCGCTCTTCGTCTGCGCAGCAGGGGCGGCCTTCGGCTGCGCAGCGGCACCGGTCGCGGCGGCCTTTGAGGGCGTAGCGGGGGCGGGGGCGGTGGCGGCAAACGCCGCGACGGGCAGGGTGCCGAGCAGCAGCAGAACAAGAATCCGGTTCATGAACACTCTCCTGGTTGGATCAGGCGCGTATTCTATCGCGCATGAGCGCCGGAGTTGTGCAGAACGCGCCGTCCGCGGTCTCCGGGCCGGCGGCCAGCCGGCCGCTGCGCCACCTCGAGACCAGGGCGGTGAGTGCACGCATGGAAGCCGCGATCGCTGCCGGCGAGGGCGTGACGGGCGCCCATTGCATCCATGAATTATGGATGCGTGGCGCGCTCGGCATCGACATCGATGCGGCGCTCGTGCGCCTGTGGCAGCGCGCGACCGCGTCGATTCCCGACTGGCTGCCGATGCGTCACATCGACTGGCTGCCGCTCGCCTACGAAGTAGCGGCGCGGTTTCAGGCGCGGCGGCGCGGCCGCTGCAACCTTTACCTCGTACTCCTCGACTATCGCGACAGCCGGCCCGAACCGTACGGAATTTATGTCGGGGAAACGCGCTACTCCCCGGCCGACCGGTTCGACCAGCACAAGGCCGGGATTCGTGCTGCCGGCAGCGTGCTGCGGCGGGGCCTGGAAGTGCTCACTGGTCCGACCGCGCATCTGCAGAAGATTTCCCGGGCCGATGCACTGGATATCGAGGAGCGGCTGGCCCTGGCCCTGGCTGCGGCCGGACTGTTCGTGCAGGGCGGGCACTAGCGCCGGCGCTGCCGGGAACGGCTTGCACTCGGCTACGGTTGGCCGCATCTGTTGACATAATTCCGTGCCGGTTTCGCGAATCATGGAATTTGTTCTGCGCTGCGCAAAGGTTTTGTACGGTGCCGACGATACATCTGGCACGCGGAACATTCCGGCCACGGCAAGTCACAGCGATGCAGTATCAAGAGAGCGCGGCCAGCAGCGCCGAACTGTTGCGATTGGTCTTGCAGCGCATCGCCGCGCATGGCGGCGCCTACACGCCGACCACCTACGCGGTCTGGTACGAATACCTGGCTGGAGTCAACCCCAAGCTGGTGGCCGCCCTCGACCAGCGCTTGCAATCGGCCGAGCCGCTGGCGCAGGCGGAGATCGACCAGCTTTATACACAACACATCCACAGCCGCGAAGTGGGCTCGGTCGAGGCCTTCCAGGCGGGCCTGTCCGAATTGCTGCGCCGGCTCAGCGAGGCCGCGGCCACCTCGGGCGCCGGTGCTGCCGAATACAGCAAGTCGCTGGTTGCCTGCCAGCGAGAACTCGCTGCCACCACCGATCCAGCGGTGCTCAACCGCGTGATCCAATCGCTGGTGAAATCCACCGACGCCGTGCGCTCGACCAATGAGACGCTGCAGAAGGAAGTGCTGGCGACGCGCGATGAGGTCCAGCAGCTGCGCGGCCAGATGGGTGCGCTGCAGAACCAGGCGCATACCGATCCGCTCACCCGGCTGCGCAACCGCCGCGGCTTCGAACAGGCCGTGGCGGAAATCACCCGGGGGCGCAAACAGTACCTGGCCGGCTGTGCCGTGCTGATGGCGGACATCGATCACTTCAAGCGCGTCAATGACAAGTATGGCCATTTGGTCGGCGACCAGGTGATCCGTGCCGCCGCGCAAGTGCTGCAGAACAACGTCAAGGGGCGCGATGTCGCGGCTCGCTGGGGCGGCGAGGAATTCATCGTGCTGCTGCCGGATACCGCAGGCGAGGGCGCAGCGGCACTCGCAGAAAACCTGCGTGCCGCTTTCTGCAAGACGCGGATCAAGCGTGGTGCGAAGCAGGAAATGAGCGAGCCCGTGACGATCTCGATTGGCGTGGCCGAGGCGGTGGCCGGCGAATCGCTGGAACAGGCTGTCGGCCGCGCTGACACCGCGCTCTACCAGGCCAAGAATTCCGGCCGCAATTGCGTGCGCCTGGCCGACGGCGCTGGTGCCACGGCCGCCGCCGCTGCCGCTGCCGCTGGGGAGCTGCAGGGCGCTGCCGGCGCCAATTAGCTGCACTATAATCATGCCCGTGGATCGGGCGTGACCGTCACGTCCCGGCGTGCTCATCAACGGGGCGAAATGAACAGCAGCGTGGTGCCCTTGGCAGCGGATTCCAGTTCGCTGGCGCCCGCGGCTCAACATGCCGAGCTGCAGCGGGCACTCGCCGGCCTGCTCGCCGGCGAGACCGACCTGATCGCCAATGCGGCGAATTTCGCGGCCCTCGTCTATACGACGTTGCCCGGACTGAACTGGGCGGGGTTCTATTTCCTGCGCGGCAACGAGCTGGTGCTCGGGCCATTCCAGGGGCGCCCGGCCTGCGTGCGCATTGCCATGGGTCGCGGCGTGTGCGGGACCGCGGCGGCGCGCCGGGTGAGCGTGCTGGTGGCCGACGTGCACGAATTTCCCGGCCACATCGTCTGCGATACAGCTTCACGCTCGGAACTGGTCGTGCCGCTGCTGGATGGCGGCCGGCTCATCGGCGTCCTCGACCTGGACAGCCCGGTGCCGGCACGTTTCACGGCCGTCGATCAGGCTGGCATGGAGGCCGCGGTGCGCCTGCTGCTCGAGGCCTGCCAGGCCCGCTGAGGCGGTCCAGGACCGCCGGCTCAGAAGCGCCGGCTCAATCCGACATAAATGCCGTGCGGCATCAGGCTGAGCACGACCGGCGTGCGCGTGCGGCG
>JANXYA010000211.1 GCA_025350345.1 Gammaproteobacteria bacterium | reverse complement strand
CGTGCAGCGCCTGGCCGGGATCTTCCGGGACACGCGCGGCGACATCAGGGCAGTGATGCGCGCGCTGCTGACTTCCCCGGAGTTCAACGCCGCGCTCGGCCAGAAGTTCAAGGATCCATTGCACTACGTGTACTCGGCCGTGCGGCTGGCCTACGACACGCGGCCCATCGTCAATGCACACCCGCTGCTCAACTGGCTCAACGGACTGGGAGAGGCCCCGTTCAACCGACAGACACCAGACGGCTATCCCCAGACCGAGTCGGGCTGGGCCAGTTCCGGCCAGATGAGCCGGCGCTTCGAGATTGCACGCGCCGTCGGCTCCGGCAATGCCGGCCTGTTTGAGCCGGAGGATGGCAAGAGCGGGGCATCAGCCGGATTTCCGCGGCTGGCGAGCGCGCTGTACTACAGCCAGATCGAACCTACCCTATCCGCCAGCACCCGCGCCGTGCTGGAGGCAGCCACTTCCCAGCAGGAATGGAATCTGCTGCTGCTGGCCTCGCCCGAACTGAACACTCATTGAGGCACTGCCATGGCAATCACCCGAAGACAACTGCTCCAATCAGGGTTGGCCGGCCTGGCCGTTCCCTGGGCCGGACGCCTGTACGCCGCTCCGCTATCCGCGCCGCGCTTCCTGCTGGTGTTCCTCAGGGGCGGGTATGACTGCGCCAACCTCCTGATTCCGTACGCCAGCGCAGACTATTACGCCGCCCGCCCGCGCATCGCGATCGCCAGGCCCGATCCGCAACAACCCTCAGGAGCCCTGGCGCTCGATGCCCAATGGGCACTGGCCCCTGCCGTGCGCGAGGCGCTGGCGCCACTTTATTCCCAGCGGCAACTGGCCTTCATTCCCTTTGCCGGAACCGAGGATCTTTCCCGCAGTCATTTCGAGACGCAGGACAGCATTGAGCTCGGGCAACCCGTCAACGACGCGCGCGACCTCCGTTCCGGCTTCCTCGCGCGCCTGGTCGGCGTCCTCAATGGTGCCACGCCCATTGCATTCACCGATTCACTCCCACTGGCCCTGCAGGGGCACGGCGACATTCCCAATATTTCCCTCCGTTCGGTTGGCAAGCCCCCCTTTGACGCGCGCCAATCCGCACTGCTGTCCTCGCTGTACGCCAATCTTCCACTGCACGCTGCGGTGGAAGACGGACTGGAGCTGCGCGCCGAAGTGTCGCGCGCCATGGCCGATGAGATGACGGCTGCCAATCGCGACGCGGTCACCACCAAGGGCTTTGAACTGGAAGCTGAACGCATGGCACGCCTGATGCGCGAGCAATACCGCATCGGCTTCGTGGACATTGGCGGCTGGGACACGCACGTCAACGAAGGCGCCGCCGTGGGATCGTTGGCGACGGGCCTCGAGAGTCTGGCGCGCGGTCTGCGCAGCTACGCGCAGGCGCTCGGCAACGAGTGGTCGAACACCGTCGTCGTCGTCATGTCCGAATTCGGCCGTACCTTCCGTGAAAACGGCAATCAGGGTACGGACCACGGCCACGGCTCGGTCTACTGGGTCCTGGGCGGAAGCCTGAGCGGCGGACGCATTTGCGGTGAACAGGTGCCCGTCAGCCTCACCACCCTCTTCCAGGGCCGCGACTATCCGGTGCTCAATGATTACCGTGCAATCCTCGGTGGCCTGTTCAGAACGCTCTGGGGACTGTCCGCCTCGCAGCTCGAGCAGGTGTTTCCTACGGTCACTGCGCTGGACCTACACCTGGTCTGATAGTCCGCGCCAGCGGCCGGCTCGCATCAGAGGCCAACCCTCACTGCGGCTGGTCGCGGGCATCCCGGTCATCGTGCTTCGGCTTTGGCTTTGGCTCTGACTGCGGCTTCGGCTTCGGCTTCGGCTGCGCCTGATCGCGCCGCTGTACATCGCGAGCGGCGGGCCGAGAGCTGCCCGGCGCGGCGGCGGCAGGTGGCGTGGGCCCTGCGGCGCGCGCCGCTGCCGACGAGCGATCGTCCATCATCGGGCGATTGGCCTCAGGCACGCGACGTTCCACTGCAGGCGGCATGCCCTCGGGCCTCGGCCGATCCTCCTCAGCTGCGCGCCCGAACCCGGGACGCGCCGGCTCAGAGCGCGCGCCGGTCACCTCCGGCGCGGAAAACGCACCAGGCCGCGGCGTCGCTGCAATTGGCGGGCGTCCCTGGTTCTGGCGTGCGGAAAGCGCCGGATTGGTGGCTGCATCTCGCTCCTGGTGCAGCTGCAGGTCTGTGGGCGGCGAGTGAGGCAGCCGCTCGGCATTGCGCTCCTCTTCGGTCCGCTCGCTGCGCGCACCGCCCTGTCCGCCGCTGTAGCTCACGCGCGTGACGTTATTGATGGTTACATTGTTAATCACTGTCTCGCGATAGACGTTGTGGACGTTGACCACATTCGTAACCGCCGCGTTGTAGCGATAGGCGTTCCCCTCCCACCTGCCGCCGACAAATCCTGTGCCGAAATATCCTCCGCCATAGTTAATGCCGCCGTAGAAGCCCACCCGCTCACCCCAATAGCCGCCGTGGAACTCATAGCGGCCACCGGCCACAAAGCCCCAGTAACCCGGTGTCCAAAACACGCCGACTCGCGGTGGCATCACCCAGGTGCCCGGCACCCAGTAGTAGTCCGCCGCGCCCCAGGCCCAATAGCCGGGGATCCAGTGATAGCCCTCGTAGGGGCACGGCGGCTGGTCATATATCGGCAGCGCCGGCGGCGCCTCCATCACCACGAGGACTGCGGCGCGCGGCGGCGGTGCATACACCACCGGTTGCACGGTACAGCCGGCGGCGGCAAGGGCCGTGCAGGCGAGGAGCGTGACGCGGGCAGGCGTGAGAGAGGGCATAGCAATCTCCTTCAGAATGTCTTACGGATCCGGGCAGCAGCTTTCCCAGCCACGCTGGGTACTCTACCGCTGGCTAACGCACCCGAATGAGTCCCGCTGACCATCTTTAAGCAGGTGAACGGAATTTAATGCATTCGCCGCGTAAACGCTCCAGTCATTGACTGCCCGAATCAGTGCACGACCGAACAATAAGATGAAGCTGGAGCATGCCCCACCCGGGACAAGCCAGACACTCCAATCCACTAAACGATGGGAGCGTTGTTGCGGTGTCATGCCATTTCGGCGCGGCACATTTTCAATGCCTGCGCGCGGTGGCGAATTCAACATGCGCTCCGGCGGCATCTGCCGAAAGGGCAATGCAGGCCCACCACCCTGACTTGGCTGCGGAACTCAGCGCATGAGCCGACGTGGAGGAAGCAGGTGCCGCAATCAATGCGGCACCTGCACTCCTAGGATTTGCAGGGTCCCCGGATCAGCTTTGGTGCGTGTTGCCGGCGAGCACGGCAACGAGCCGCGGGCTCTTGACCTGCGCCGCCGCGCGTGCGATCGCCTGCTCGCGACACGCCTCGACCCGTCCCCACTGCTCTGGATCGCGCGTATCGGCAGCAGGGCAAATTTGCCCCACGGCTGTGAGAATGCGTTGCTGCACCTGGCGGACTCCCTCGGCGGTCGCCAGCTCTGCCTCCGCATATCGAACCACCACTCGCGGCCCCGCGTCGTCATCGCTGGTGGATGCGAAACTGGTGCCGATGCCGGTCATGCCCAACGCGAGGCTCGCGGCCGCGGCGATCAGGGCCTTGGTTCTGTTCATGTTCAATACTCCTTGGGACTGGTATGCAGGTTCATCGCTGAATTCATCGTCCTTGACGATGTGCATATGAGACTCCCGCAGAGGTAACGCCGTCTGCGGCAGAAACGCGTACTCGTCCCGCCATTCGCCGTGTCCGTACCAGCAGGGCCTGATTGACGCGCGGCGCTCACGAATAGCCCAACGCCGCGCAGTGCGCGCCGGCACGAGTTCGTCCCGGGAAACCCCGGACTCGTCCCATCCCAGCCCCTCCCATGAGACAGCGCGCGTCCATCTGCCCGGGCGAAGCGTAAGATCATCCCTGGCCGGAACAGGGAGAATTATCGATGGGTGCCCAGGCCTGGGCGAGGGCCCAACCGCTCGCTGGCAAGGTATTGCCTGGAGCTCTCGGCAATTCGGACTCCGCGCTGCTGTCTGCCCACACGGCGCGCACGCCGGTGCTCGCCATCGTGAGTGGCTACTGGCTGTACGTGACGCTCTCGAACGTCCTGTACGCCAAGAGCATGGGTACGAGCCTGGGTGCCTTGACGGGCCTGGAGCTGTTTGCACCAGCTGCGGCACGCGTCGCGCAGCACGTGCTGCTGTTCCCGGCATTGCTGCTGTGCTACTGGGCCTCGCTCCGCGCCGGCTGGCGACCGCTGTGGCGGAGACTCCCCGTGCAGCTACCGCTCGCTGCAGTCTTCGGACTCCTGGCACAGCCGGCGCTGATGCTGGGAGAGTACCTGTTCCACCCGGCGAACGAGATGCCCGATCGGCAGCCGCACGCCGCAATGGGCTGGCTGACCAATACGGACCTTGCCCTGTGGTCGGCGAGCGCCACGAACTTCCTGTTGCAGTACGGCTTCGGCCTGGCGCTGATCACCGCCTTCAGCCTCTACCAGCGCTACCGGGACTCGGAGCTGCGCGCCGGGAAGATCGAGAGAGCCTGGAGTGCGGCACGCCTCGCCGCATTGCGCATGCAACTCTCGCCGCACACGCTGTTCAACCTGCTGCACGTCATACGCGGACAGGTCGCCTGGGATCCGCGCGTGGCGCAGTCCATGATCGTGCAGCTTGCCGACCTGCTGCGGCGGTTGCTGGCGGCCGGCCAGCAGGATTTCTCACGCCTGCGCGAGGAAATGCAATTCGTGCGCCTGTACCTGCAGCTGCAGCAGCAGCGTTTCATTGACCGGCTGACGGTAGAACTGCCGGTCGACGCGCAGCTGCCGGATGTCTGGGTTCCGAGCCTGATCCTGCAGCCGCTGGCCGAAAATGCCGTCGTGCACGGCCTCGCCGGGCATGACGGCCCCGTTGCCCTGCGGGTCGAGGCCCTGATCGACAACGACGCGCTCATCCTGCGGGTGCGCAATGACATGGCCCAGTCAGCCCCCGTTGGCGCTGCGGGCATCGGCGTCGCGAACGTGCGTGAGCGGCTGGCGGTGCATTTCTCCGGGGAGGCGCAGTTCCATTCGGAGCCCGATGGCCACGGCGGCTGGGCAGCTGAGATCCGCATGCCGGTGCTGCGCGCGCGCCCGGCAGGAGCAGCGCCGTGAGGGTGATGATCGTCGATGACGAGCTGGCCGGCCGCCGCATGCTGCGCGAGTACTGTGCCACGCAGACCGATCTCGAACTGGTCGGTGAATTCGCCGACGGCCTGGTGGCCCTGGAGCAGATCCGCCAGCAGCCTCCGGATCTGCTGTTTCTCGATATCCAGATGGATACGCTGGGCGGGATCGCCCTGGCGCGGGCGCTGGACCCGGTCACGATGCCACTGATCGTATTCGTGACCGCCTATGACCACTATGCCCTGGACGCCTTCGAAGTCAGCGCCATGGATTACCTGCTGAAGCCCTTTGACGAGGAGCGCTTTGGCAAGACGCTGGAGCGGGCCCGACAGCGTCTCCAAACGCACAACAGCACCGACCGGTATGCGGCACTCAGCGACGTCCTGGCCCAGCTTGAGCAGCACATCCGGACCATCCAGCCCGGAACGCGGCCCCGGCTGCTGGCCGAGGCCGGCGGTCACATGCACGTACTCGATGCCGACCGGATTGAAGTCGTGGAAGCCGATCGCAATTACGTGCTGCTGCGGGCCGGCCGTGACACTTTCCAGGCACGCAGCACCCTGCAGCAGGCGGAGGCTGCGCTCCAGTTCCAGCCGATGCTGCGGCTCAGCCGCTCGTGCCTGGTGAACATGAACCACGTACGTGAAGTGAGCCGCACGCCGCGCGGCGATTTCATACTCGTCGTGGCCGGCGGCACTACCGTAACCAGCAGCGAAGGGTTCCGCGATAAGGTTCGCGACTACCTGAGCGGCCTGAAGATCTGTCCCACTTGAGGCACCCCCGCTAGTCGGGCATCAACATTCGAACTGCGGCCACCCCCATGACCAGCGTCGCGAGCCAGCCGAGGATGACGATCGGACCGCTCGCACGGAACCTGCCCATGACCGATCTCTTTGATGCCAGCAGCAGGATCACAACCATGAGGGGTACGGCCACGACGCCATTGATGACCGCGCTCCAGAACAGGGCTTTCATCGGACTGACCGGCGAATACTGGAGCAGGAGCGCGGCGAGTACGCTCACTGCAATGACGCCGTAGAAGCCCCGGGCGTCCGTTGCCTTTCGTTCCAGGCCCCACTCCCAGCCAGCGGCCTCGCAGAGCGCATAGGCTCCGGAGCCGGCCAGGACCGGCACGCCGATCAGGCCGACGCCGAGAATTCCGAGGGCGAAGAGCAGGAACGCAAAATTACCGGCCAGCGGGCGCAGCGCGCTCGCCGCCTCGGCCGCTGTGTTGATATCGGTCTTTCCCGCGGCGTGGAGCGTCACGGCCGTTGCGAGAATGATGAAATAGGATGCTGCATTGGAATAGAGCATGCCGCTCCACGTATCCCACCGCATGCGCCGCAACTCCGTGCGCGCCGCACGAGCATCCTGCAGCAGAGGAGCGCTGCCGCGATCAATCCTCATGTTCTCCACCTCCTCGGACGCCTGCCAGAAGAAAAGGTAAGGACTGATCGTCGTGCCAAAGACACCGACGACCACTGCGGCAGCGGCGGCATTGGGCGTGAACTTTGGCCATACGGTGCGTAGCGCCACCTCACCCCAGGGAACATGAACTGTAAACAGTACAGCCGCATACGCGAGGAGCGACAGGGTCAGCCACTTCAGAAACGCCACATACCGGTGATAGGGAATGAGCACCTGCAGCAGCAGGGTAATCACAACGAACAATGCCGTCATGACGTGACGGTTGAAGCCGGTGACCAGCTCCGCGGTTTCCCCCATCGCGGCCACGTCGGCGGCAATATTGAGGGTGTTGGCGATGAGCAGCAGCAACACCACGGCATTGAGCACGGCAGGTGAGAACGCGGACTTGATGTTGGCCGCCAGACCCTGGCCCGTCACACGCCCAATGCGCGCGCACAGTGACTGGATTGCCGCCATCAGCGGGTAAGCCACCGGCATCGTCCACAGCATGTTGAAGCCGAATTGCGCGCCCGCCTGCGAGTAGGTCGCGATGCCGCTCGGATCATCGTCGGCCACGCCGGTAATCAGACCCGGTCCAACCCGTGCGAGTGGGTGCTCCCTGAGTCGTTCCCAAACCAGGCGTCGGCAGAGTTTCATATGCCGCCGACCCCAGGCTGTCCACGTTCCAGGTTGAACGGCGATCCCATGTCGTTTATGAGATTATCATGCCCGGGGGCGCCGACTTGCGATTGGAATGGAAGGATGAGCGACATGAAGCCAGCAACCGCGTTGCTTGTCATGGGCCTGACCTTGCTGCCACTGACAGCCTTGGCTCACGCGCACCTGGCCGAGGCGACGCCGGCTAATGGCAGTGCTCTTGCAACGCCGCCCACTCATTTCCTGCTGAAATTCTCCGAAGCCGCGCACCTCACCGCCCTGAGTCTGCTGCGGGAAGGAGACGCCAAGGCCCGGAAGCTCGGGCCGCTGCCCACTGCGGCCAGCACGAGCTTCAGCATCCCGGCGCCCAAGCTCGCTGCTGGAGCGTACACACTGAATTACCGCGTGGTCGCTGCGGACGACAATCACCTCTCTTCGGGAACGGTCAAATTCCGGCTGTCGCCTGCTCCCTGAGGGCGGCCTCATGAATTCATGACCGTCGAT
>JANXYA010000204.1 GCA_025350345.1 Gammaproteobacteria bacterium | reverse complement strand
TTCCGGCACGTGGGTTCGAATCCCACCCTCTCCGCCAGCTTGCGCCACCCTGAGCGGCTCAGTTCGTATCCGGGCCGTTGGCGATCTCAGCGTCGAAACTGCGGGCCAGCGCTTCACCGAACAGGTGGGGCAGGCGTCCATCAGGCATCTCCGTGATGCTGCGAAAGCGCTCGGCGCCGGCTTTGCCGGGGCTCAGCAACTCCGGGTCGAGCCGCTGCGTGAACTCGGTGAGCGCTGGACGGAGCGCTCGCATCAGGGCGGCATCGTGGCGGCTGGCGAGGGCAAAGAGCTCGCGCATCCACTGCACCGCGTCGAGCTGCTGCTGTTCGTGATTGAACAACAGCCGCGTCAGCAATTCTTCGATTGGAAGGTTCTGCAGGGCCACGCGCCCGGGATCGTCGGCGGTGGCGGACAATCCGGCGCCCTGGCGGATTTCGCGCTGCGTGCGCGCCAGCTCCTTGATGCCCACCAGCGCTTCGCGCAGCAGGAGTCCGGCGAGTCGCAGCAGGCGATCCTGGCCGTCGGCGGGCAGGGGTCGGCTCGTCAGTCCGGCGCCGCGACAGAAGGCCTCTAGCGCCGCCGGCCCGGCCGGGCTGGCGACACTCGGCCGAGGCGGTGGCGCGGCGGGCGCAGGCGGTGGCGGGCGGGCACTGCGGAGCGCCGCATGCTGGGCGCTGTCAAATTGCAGCAGCGCCGAATCACCCACTGGATTGCCCCAGGGGTCGAAGGCACGCCGCGCCGCGCTCGCGTCCTGGTCGTTCATCAGCAGTTCGCTGATGTTCAGATCGACGCCGATGTCTCCATGGGGATCCTTGGGGTCATTGCCGCCTTCCGGGGCACGGAAAGTGACAATGGCACTGGCTTCGGCCGTTGCATCGTTGTCGCGCACGGCAATCTGGTAGGCACCGAGCCGCAGCCGGTCCCCTGGGCGCAGAGGCTGTGGTCCGAGCCGGCCGAGCGGCTCTGGTTCATCGTTCAGGAACAGGCCATTGGTGCTCGTGTCCTCGACGATGAAGCCGCCGTTGCGGTAGGAGATGCGGGCATGGTGGGAGGAGATATAGCGCAGCCGGTCAGGCAGCACCCAATGGTTATCGCCGGCCCTGCCGATGGTGCCGCCTTCCTTGCCGATGACCACGCTGGCGTGCTCACCCAGTTCGGCCGCCTGCTCGCTGATAATCGTCAGTCGCAACGCCATCGACCGATTCCTCTTCCTGAAGCGCGAATCCGGAGCGCGGGCATAAGGGATGTGGACCGAATATAATAGGCGGGCGGGGCCAGATGGGCCTCGTCCGCATCATACAGATGGCATCGAATCACATCTTCAGGATTATGTTCGTGAACCAGGGCAAGGTTTACGAGGTCTATGCGCGCAAGGTCAGCCACGGAAGCCTGCTCGGATTCGTTGAGATCGAGGAGCTGGTGTTTGGCGAGCGCACCGGCGTCGTTCTTGATCCGGGCGAAGAGCGGGTCAAGACCGAATTCGCGGGGGTGAAGCGCAGTTTTCTGCCCGTACAGGCGGTGCTGCGTATTGACGAGGTGCGCAAGCAGGGCGTCAGCAAGATCGTGGCGCTCGAAGGGGGCAATGTTACGGCGTTTCCGGCGCCGATGTTTTCGCCACCGGTCGGCGATGCCGGGCCGAAGAAGTAAGCGGTGCTGATACTGCCCGGCGCGCCGGTCGGTTCGGCATTCAGGCGCGCGCGCCAGCTCGAACGGCTCCGCACTGTAGACAGTGCCCTGGTGGCGGTGCACGCGCGCTACCTGCATTTCGTGGACTGCCCCGCACCGCCGGATGCGGCGCAGCGCGTGCGGCTGGAAACGCTCCTGGGGCTGGAGTCCAAGGCAGCACCCTTCGATCCGGAGCACTCGCTGCTGGTGGTCCCCCGTCCCGGCACGATCTCTCCCTGGTCGAGCAAGGCCACCGATATCGCCCATGTCTGCGGCCTGGATTTCGTACGGCGCATTGAGCGCGGCGTCCAGTATCGCATTGAGGGCGCGCCTGGCGTGCCGCTCGCCGCGCTCGGGGCATTGCTGCACGATCGCATGACCGAAGCGATCGTGCCGGCCGGTGAAATCGCGGCGGCCCTGTTCGCCGCCCCGGCGGCACGGGCGCTCGCACGCGTTGCGCTGGCCGGCGGCCGCGCGGCACTGGTCGAGGCCAATGAGCGGCTGTCCCTCGCCCTCGCCGCGGATGAAATCGACTATCTCCTGGATGCGTTCCGGCGCCTAGGCCGCGATCCCACTGACGTCGAACTGATGATGTTCGCGCAGGCGAATTCCGAGCATTGCCGTCACAAGATCTTCAACGCGGATTTCATCATCGACGGCGTCGCGCAGGACAAGACGCTGTTTGCCATGATCCGCAACACCCACGCCCGTGCGCCGCAGGGGGTATTGTCGGCCTATCGTGACAATGCCGCGGTGCTGCAGGGCCCGGTCGGAACGCGCTTCTTTCCCGATCCGCACAGCCATGTGTACGCCGGGCACGATGAGCCTATCGATCTTGTCATCAAGGTCGAGACGCACAATCACCCGACCGCCATCGCGCCATTTCCCGGTGCCGCCACCGGCGCGGGCGGGGAGATTCGCGATGAGGGGGCCACGGGCCTCGGGGCCAAGCCGAAGGCCGGGCTGGTGGGATTTTCGGTTTCCAATCTGCGCCTGCCAGGCTACCTGCAGCCGTGGGAGCACAGCATCGGTGCGCCCGCGCGCATCGCATCCGCGCTCGAGATCATGCTCGAGGGTCCGATCGGTGCCGCTGCGTTCAACAATGAATTTGGCCGGCCGAGCATCTGCGGGTACTTCCGCAGCTTTGAGGAGCACCGCGCCGGCGATCCACCCGGGCGGGCGCGTGGTTACCACAAGCCCATCATGCTGGCCGGTGGCATCGGCAATATTCGCCGGCTGCATGTCGAGAAGGGCGAGGTCTCGGTGGGCGCCCGGCTGGTGGTGCTGGGCGGGCCGGGCATGCTGATCGGGCTGGGCGGTGGCGCAGCATCCTCACTTGGAAGTGGCGCCAGCACCGAGGCGCTCGACTTTGCCTCCGTGCAACGCGGCAACCCGGAGATGCAGCGCCGGGCGCAGCAGGTGATTGATGCCTGCTGGGCACTGGGCGCCGCCAATCCAATCGAACTGATCCACGACGTCGGTGCGGGCGGGCTCGCCAATGCGGTACCCGAGGCGGTGGCGCACAGCGCGCGCGGCGCGCGCATCAACCTGCGCGACGTGCCGAGCGCCGAGAGCGGCATGTCGCCGCTGGAAATCTGGTGCAATGAGGCGCAGGAACGCTACCTGCTGGCGATCCGGCCCGAGGCACTCCCCGACTTTGCAAAGCTTGCCCAGCGCGAACGCTGCCCTTATGCCGTCATCGGTGTCATCACCGCCGATGGCGAACTCATCGTCAGCGACCCGCTCCTGGGCGGTGACCCGGTGCACATGCCGATCGAAGTGCTGCTGGGCAAGCCGCCGCGCATGCGCCGCGAGGTCGCCAGCGTGGTCGCTCCGGTTGCCCTGAGCGAGGAATTCGCCCAGGTCAATCTGCGTGAGGCGCTATATCGCGTGCTGCGCCTGCCCGCGGTCGCCGACAAGACCTTTCTCGTGACCATCGGCGATCGCACGGTCGGCGGACTGGTCAGCCGCGATCCCTTCGTCGGTCCCTGGCAGGTGCCGGTCGCCGATGCCGGCGTCACGATCAGCGACTACCAGCACCACAGCGGCGAAGCCATGGCCATCGGCGAACGTGCGCCCGTGGCACTGCTAGATCCGGCCGCCTCGGCGCGCCTGGCCGTGGCCGAGGCGGTGACGAATCTGCTGGCTGCCGACGTGGCCACCCTGGGCGAGATCCGCCTGTCAGCCAACTGGATGGCCGCCTGCGGGGAGCCTGGCGAAGATGCCGCGCTGTATGCCGCGGTGCGCGCGGTCGGCGAGGAATTCTGCCCTGAACTCGGGATTGCCATCCCGGTGGGCAAGGATTCGCTGTCGATGAAAACGCTCTGGCGCGACGGCGAGGAGGAGCGTGCCGTGGTGGCGCCGCTGTCGCTGGTGGTTTCTGCATTTGCGCCCGTCGGCGACGTACGCCGCACGCTGACCCCTCTCCTGCGTCTCGATGCAGGTCCGACCACGCTGTTGCTCATCGACCTGGGCGAGGGGCGCAACCGCCTGGGCGCCTCGGCGCTGGCGCAGGTGTACAGCGCGCAGGGAGGGTTGCCCGCGGACATGAACAATGCCGCACTGCTGCGCCGCTTTGCCGCCGCGCTCACCGCGCTGCGCGCCCGTTCACTGGTGCTGGCCTACCACGATCGCGCCGACGGCGGCCTCGCCGTAACGCTCGCGGAGATGGCCTTCGCGAGTCACTGCGGCCTCGAGATCACGCTCGATGCGCGGCGCGGCTCCGCCCTGGCGCAGTTTTTCAGCGAGGAGTGCGGCGCGGTGCTGCAGGTCGCGACCTCAGAGCTGCGCGAGGTGTGGCAGGAGCTCGCCGCCCAGGATCTGCTCGATTGCAGCCGCGCGATCGGCCGCCCGCTGTCCGAGCTGCGGCTGCGTGTCAGCGTCGGTGAAGAGACGCTCGATGAACCCTGGGCGGAATTGCGCCGCGCCTGGTCGGAGACCTCGTGGCAGATGCGCCGGCTGCGCGATGATCCGGACTGCGCCGACGAGGAAAACGCTGCCGCGCTCGACAGCACCGCGCCGGGCCTGCGCTGGCAGCTGAGCTTCGATCCGCAGCAGGATTCTGCGGCGCCCTATATTGCGCGTGGCGCGCGGCCGCCCATTGCGGTGCTGCGCGAGCAGGGCGTGAACAGCCAGGTGGAGATGGCCGCGGCGCTGGCGCGCGCCGGCTTCGAGCCGCACGACGTGCACATGAGCGATGTGCTGAGCGGCCGCCAGGCCCTCAGTTCTTTTCGTGGCCTGATCGCCTGCGGTGGCTTCTCCTATGGCGATGTGCTCGGGGCGGGCGGCGGGTGGGCGCAATCGATCCTGTGCAATGAGCCGACGCGGCAGGCATTCGCCGAGTTCTTCGCGCGCCCCGATACCTTTACGCTCGGCGTGTGCAACGGCTGCCAGATGCTGGCACTGCTCCGCGAGCTCATCCCCGGTGCCCAGGCGTGGCCACGTTTCCTGCGCAACCGGAGCGAGCAGTTTGAGGCCCGGCTGAGCCTGGTCGAGATTCTCGATTCCCCTTCGGTGCTGTTCGCGGGCATGCAGGGCTCGGTGCTGCCGATCGCGGTCTCGCACGGGGAAGGGCGCGCGGTATTCGCCAGCGATGCCGACCAGCAGGACTGCACCCGCCAGCGCCTGCTGGCCGTGCGCCACGGTGACGGCCGCGGCAACGCCGCGCGCCTCTATCCGGCCAACCCGAACGGCAGTCCGGCGGGCATCGCCGCGCTCACCACGCCGGACGGGCGCGTGACGATCATGATGCCGCATCCGGAGCGGGTCTTCCGCAGCGTGCAGAATTCCTGGTATCCGCATGACGCGGGCGAGGACAGCGGCTGGATGCGGATGTTCCGAAATGCGCGGGTCTGGATCGGATGAGCCGCGTGCGCCCGCGCGCCTGCAGGGCCGCGGCGCGTAGCTCAGCCCGCATCCCAGCGGCCAGGTGTGCGAGTGGTGGCCGCCCGTTTCCTTCGCGGTTACCCCGGGTCCGTTGGGCCACAGGAATGACAGGCGCCCGGTGAAATCATAACGGGGCTTGCCTGCCGCATTGCCCGTCACGCATGAGCCCGGAGTCTGGCGGGCCTACGACATCACGCTCATTGGGCGCAACGTGACTGTTGCACTGGACGGCCAGACAATTATCGACAACAAGGAGATTCCAGGCATCACCGGCGGGGCTCTGGACAGTCGCGAGGCTGAAGCCGGACCCATTTATTTGCAGGGCAGCGAGATTGGTCACGTCGCCAATCGCAACATCGTTATTGCGCCTGGGTTCACCCCGGATCCGCACGCCCGGAGCCAGCCCTAGGGAAGGGGCTGTGCTCCCATCTCCAGGTGCAGCTGCGATCCCTTGTAAGGGAAATCCTTGATGTACTCCTCGTTCAGTTCGACGCCGAGGCCGGGCTCAGTCGGCGGAATGATGTAACCCTCCGACCAGCGGATCGGCTTCCTGAGGATGGCGGCGTGGAATCCCTGCCAGGTCTCGATGCTTTCCTGGATGAGGAAATTGGGGCTGCAGGTGGCGAGTTGTATGTTCGCGGCGCCCACCACCGGCCCGCAATACAGGTGTGGGGCAATCTGCACGTGCTCGACCTCGGCCATGGCCGCGATCTTCTTGGCCTCGAGGATGCCGCCCACGCGGCCCAGGTTCATCTGCAGGATGGCGGCACTGCCGGCGCGCAGCAGCCGGGCGAAGTCGTACTTGGTCGCGAGGCGCTCCCCGGCCGCGATCGGAATGCTCGTCGCGCGCGCGACCCTGGCCATTTCCTCGGGAGCATCTGGCGGCACAGGCTCCTCGAACCAGAGCGGATCGTAGGGCTCGAGGCGCCGGGCGAGGCGGATCGCACCTGCCGCCGTCATCTGCCCGTGCGTGCCAAAGAGCAGGTCCGCCTTCGAGCCCACGGCTTCACGGAGCTGGCGCACGAAGCGCTCGCACAGATCGAGCGCCGGGAGACGGAGCTGGCGTCCGTCGAAGGCCGTGTAGGGGCCGGCCGGGTCGAACTTGATGGCCGTGAATCCCTGCCTGACCAGCTCGACCGCCCGCTCGGCCGACAGGTCGGGGTCCTGGTAGACATCCACTTTGTCGCCGGGCCGCGCGTAGATATAGGTGTAGGAGCGCAGCCGCTCGTGCACGCGTCCGCCGAGGAGGTTGTACACCGGCTGGCCGGCCTCCTTGCCGATGATGTCACAGCATGCCATTTCGAGCGCGCTCAGCACGCCCATGAGCGTGAGATCTGAGTGCTGCGTGAACCCGGAGGAATACACCCGCCGCCAGATTCTCTCGATATTGTGCGGATCTTCGCCGGCGAGGTAGCGGCCGAAGACATCCTCGAGCATCTGCGCGACGATCGAGGGGTGGAAGGGCACGCAGTAGGCCTCGCCCACGCCATGGACGTTGCCGTCCGTCGTGAGCTTGACGAACACGAAATAGCGTCCGCCGTTGTGCGGCGGCGGATTGCCGACGACGAAGGTCTTGATGTCCTTGAGTTTCATTGAGCTCGCGTCCTTCAGGAGGCGTAGTAACCGTTGATCGATTTCAGTTCCAGGAATTCGAGCAGGCCGTAGACGCCCCCCTCGCGGCCGTTGCCCGATTGCCGGTAGCCGCCAAAGGGCTCGGCGTAGCCGACCGGCGCGCCGTTCAGGCGGACGCTCCCGGCGCGCAGGCGGCGCGCGACGGCCTGTGCCTTGCGGGGGTCGGAACTCTGCACGTAGGCGGCCAGCCCGTAGGGCGTATCGTTGGCGATCTCGACGGCTTCATCGAGGCTCGAGAAGCGCATCAGGCACAGCACGGGACCAAAGATCTCCTCGCGTGCGATCGACATCTGGTTGTTCACTTCGGAGAACAGCGTCGGGCGCACGAAAAACCCGGTCCCAAGGCCCTCCGGCCGGCCCGGGCCGCCGACCAGCAAGTGGGCGCCTTCCGCGATGCCGGCCGCGATGCAGCCCTGGACCTTGTCAAACTGCATGCGCGACGCCAGCGGCCCGAGATGATCGCCTGGCTTGGTGGGGTCGCCCACCTTGACCGCGCGGGCAGTCGCCGCGGCGATTTCGGCCGCGCGCTCGTACACGGACGCCTCGATGAGCATGCGGGTCGGCGCACTGCAAGACTGCCCGGTGTTGTTGAAGCACTGGCGCACGCCGCGCGCGATGACAACATCCAGATCCACGTCGGCAAAGACGATGTTGGCCGACTTGCCGCCGAGCTCCTGGGTGACGCGCTTGACCGTGTCCGCAGCAGCCTTGGCCACGGCGATGCCGGCGCGCGTTGAGCCCGTGAATGACATCATGTCGATGTCGGGGTGCGCGCTCATCGCGGCACCGACCACGGGGCCGCTGCCGTGCACCAGATTGAACACGCCCGGCGGCAGGCCTGACTCGTCGATGAATTCCGCCAGGAGCTGCGCCGAGAGCGGTGCCTGCTCGCTGGGCTTGAGCACGACGGTGCAGCCGGCCACCAGCGCCGGCGCCAGCTTGCTCATGATCTGGTTGATGGGCCAGTTCCAGGGCGTGATGAGCCCGCAGACACCAATCGGCTCGCGCACCACGTTTACGGTGCGGTCTACCTTCCGCTCCCAGTCCAGTTCCCGGGCGGCCTCGATGGTGGCGTCGATGTGGTCCAGCC
>JANXYA010000124.1 GCA_025350345.1 Gammaproteobacteria bacterium | reverse complement strand
CGCTGCAGAAAGGCACGCTCAAGATTGCCGGCACTGAAGTGCTACCCTACGGCTCGGCCTATTATTTCGTCTGCCCGGTGCCCTACCTGGCCATGCCCAAGGTGGCGCAATTTCGCGACTGGCTCCTGGCCGCGGCGCGCGAGTTCCCGCGTCCGCCGGCCCCTCAGGCTCCGAAGCGCAAGCCGGCCGCGTAATCCACCATGGTATCGAACCCACGCGACGCCGGGCTGGTGCGCGCCGTCGGACCCTGGGGCCTGGCGGCGAATACGATCTGCATCGTCATCGGCGCCGGGATCTTCGCGGTGCCGGCGGCGCTGGCAGCGAGCGTCGGCACCTATGCGCCGCTGGCCCTGCTGGTCTGCGCGCTGGCAGTCGGTGCGGTGGCCATCTGCTTCGCCGAAGGGGGCAGTCGCATTCCGAGCAGTGGCGGCGCTTATGGTTATGTTGCCGCCGCATTTGGGCCCCTGACCGGATTCGTCGCCGGCACGCTGTCGTGGTTTGGCAGTGTCCTCGCCACTGGTGGCGTTGCCGCGGCACTGGCCGAGGTCGTGGTCAGTCTTCTGCCGCAGTCGTTCCGGGCGGTGGCGCGCCCCCTGACCATAGTCGTCGTCATCGGTGGAATCGCTTTGGTCAACGTCGGCGGTGTCGTGCGCGCTACGCGGCTGGTTACTGCCGCTACCGTTGCGAAGCTGCTGCCGCTGGTGATCTTTGTGGTCGTGGGTGCGGGGGCGATGCACCACGGTAATTTCGTGCAAACTGTGCAGCCCGACACCACGGGGCTGGGCCGCGCCCTGATTCTCGCCCTGTTCGCCATTTCGGGCATGGAGATCGCGCTGTGCGCGAGCGGCGAGGTGGCAGAACCGGCGCGCACCATTCCGCGCGCGCTGGCTTTGGCCCTGGTCGCGGTCACGCTGCTGTACATCGCGATCCAGATCGTCGCGCAGGGAATTCTGGGCCCGGCACTGGCGCAGTCCACGGTGCCACTGGCCGATGCCATGGCACGGATCAGTCCGGCGCTGCGCCTGCTGATGCTGGCCGGCGCAGCAGTGTCGATGTTTGGTCTGTTGAGCAGTGAACTGCTCGGCAACCCGCGCATTCTGTTTGCCTTCGCGCGTGATGGACTGTTGCCGGGGGTCCTGGGTCGGGTGCACGCACGCAGCCATGCTCCCCATGTGGCGATACTCAGCAATGCCGCAATTGCCATCGCCCTGGCGCTCACCGGCACCTTTGCCGAACTTGCGGTGCTGTCGACTCTGGCGACGGCACCGCTGTACATGCTGGGTTGCTCCTCGGCCTGGCGCCTGGCACGACGCGGTGTCGCCGAGGCGGGCGCGCCCCTGAATTTCCGTTGGCTCGGCACTGCTGCAGTCGTTGGCATTGCGAGTATGCTGATGCTGATTGCCCTGGCTGCGCGCGCAGAAATCCTGGGCCTGCTGGCAGTGCTCGGCGGCAGTGTCCTCCTTTACCTGCTCCTGAGCCGCCTGGCGCGCGGCCGGCATTAAGCCCATAGCGGCGCGCAGTTTCCTGCCGGGCGGCCCTGACGCGTGTTGTAAGTGAGCCGCGGCGGCTCTAGAATCGGGCCGGGAGTTGAGAAGGCGGTGTTGCTTAATAGCAACGGATAATCGAGACCGCCACGGATTGGTCTTGCGGCTGCCAGGACCACGGTACGGGCAGGCGCGCTGATCGTTGAAGCAGAAAAATACTTTTCGTTATTTCAGGGGATAGTCCATGAAAATTATGCGGATTCTCGGGGCCGCAGCGCTCCTCTCGCTGGGCATACAGGTGGCAGTTGCCCAGGAAAAGCCTGCCGACGCGACCGGCAGTAGCGCCGCCCCGACGAGTGAAATGTCGGAAATAATCATTACCGGAACACGGCGCGTGGACCGCACCGTGGCGGAGTCGTCGGCACCGATCGACGTGCTCAGCGGCGCCGACCTTTCGATTCAGTCCACGTCGAATATGGTGGACACCCTTTCCAACGCGGTACCGTCATTTATCGTCGGGCAAAATTCCATCTCCGATGCTTCCAGCTTCGTGCGCGGCCCGTCCTTGCGCGGTCTGGCGAGCGACGAGATGCTGGTCATGCTCAATGGCAAGCGCCTGAACCGATCTGCGCTCGTGCAGGTCTACCAGGGCGGGGAGACGGAGTTGAACTTCGGGTCGCAAGGCCCCGACCTCTCCTCAATTCCCTCGATCAGCATCAAGTCCCTGGAAATTCTGCGTGACGGTGCGTCGGCGCAGTACGGGTCCGATGCCATCGCCGGCGT
>JANXYA010000123.1 GCA_025350345.1 Gammaproteobacteria bacterium | reverse complement strand
GATTGTCAGGCGTGATCAGCGGCGTCACCTTCAGCGACAGCACCGCCTTCTTGAACGAGATCGTCGTCGCGCCGCTCGAGGCGGACTGCTGGTAGGGAATCTCGGTGCCTTGCTCGATCGTCGCCTCCTTCTGGTTGGCGGTGATCACGCGCGGCGAGGACACCACTTCGCCGCGCCCCTCGGCCTGCGCGGCCGAGAGCTCGAGATCCACGATGTAGTCGGAACCGAGCAGCATGAACGCCAGGCTCCCCGCCGGGTTCGAGACCGGCATGTTCACGTTGTAGCGCTGCGGAGCGTTCGCGCCGGTCGGTACGCCGACCGGATACGGGGTGCCGTTGGCGGCAAGATTGGCGATCGCGGAGGTCAGGCCCGTATCGGTGGCCGCCGCGGTGCCCGAGGTCATGAACAGGCCATTCGCGCCGTTGCCGTGCGTACCCGTCAGGCCGGCGCGCACGCCCAGATCGCGCTCGAAGTCGTCGTTGACGACGACCAGGCGCGACTCGATCAGCACCTGCTTCACCGGGATGTCGAGCGTCGCGACGAGCTTGCGCACGCCCTCGATGCTCTCGGCGGTGTCGGACAGCAGCAGGGTATTGGTGCGCTCATCGACCGCGACGCTGCCGCGCGTCGAGAGCACGGAATTGCCGTTCGCGCCCTTCAGGAGTGCGGCCAGATCGGCGGCCTTGGCGTAATTGACCTGCAGGAACTCGGTGCGGACCGGCGCCAGGTCCTGGATGTCCTTCTTGGACGCCAGATCGGCCTTCTCGCGCGCGGCGAGCTCATCTGACGGGGCGACGATGATCACGTTGCCGTCCTGGCGCTTGTCCAGGCCCTTGGTGCGCAGCACGATGTCGAGCGCCTGGTCCCAGGGCACGCTCTGCAGCCGCAGGGTGACGCTGCCCTTGACCGAATCGCTGACGACGATGTTCTGGCCGCTGGCATCGGCCAGCAACTGCAGCACCGCGCGCGTGTCGATGTCCTGGAAGTTCAGGGACAGCTTCTCGCCCTTGTACTCGCGCTTGTCCGAGGCCGCCGTGGCGGTCTTGGACACCGGCTGCACCTCGACCACGTACTGGTTGTCCGACTGGTAAGCCAGCTGCTGGAATTCGCCGGTCGCCGTGAGCACGATGCGCGCGTCGTTGTTGACCTTAAGCGCATCGAACCCACTCACCGGCGTGCCAAAGTCCTGCGTGTCATAGCGGCGCGTGAGTTTCTGCGGCAGGGTGGTCCCCGCGAAATCGACGATGACCTGCAGGCCCTGCTGGCTCACGTTGATCGGGGTGCGCGGATCGGACAGCTGCACGATGAGCCGGCCGACGCCACCTTCACCGCGGCGGAAATCGATGCTGCGAATCTCGCGCGGCCCACTGGACGCCGGCGCTGCCGCTGGCGCCTCGCTGGCTGCGGCCGGAGCAGCGGCCGCCACGGCCTGGGTTCCGGCACCCACGGTCACGATGATGTCGTTGCCGCTGACGCGGGTCTGGTAGGGCTGCAGCGCATCAAGATTGAGGACGATGCGGGTGCGGCCATTGGCCTCGGCCGCCAGCACCGTGTCGACACCGCCCGAGGCCACATCGATCCGGCGCGAGGGCAGCGCCAGCGCGGTGCCCGGCAGGTCGAGCGAAATGCGCGCGGGCTTCTCGATCGTAAAGGACATCGGTTCGGGCGCGGGTCCGGAAAGATGCAGCGTGAGCTGGACCTGCTTGCCGCCGAGGGTCTGCACGTCGATGGACTGCAGCGTATTGCCGGGGGCGTCAGCCGCCCGGGCACCCTGCATGACGAACGCCACGGCCAGGCAGCTCAGTGCCAGGGCCAGGACGCTCCGCAGGTTATGGACGGCATATGGTCGCTTCATGCGCATTCTCTCCCTTCCGATCACTCGTTCAGGGCCAGGGCCGCCGGGCGTTCGATGTAGCCGCCCAGCCCGTCCGGGACGAGTTCAATCACGGTAATCTTGTTCGGCAGAATATCGGTGATGCGGCCGTCGTTCTGGCCGACATGATTGCCCACCAGCACGCGCTGCACGCGACCGTCGGCGACCCGCACCAGCCCGTAGTTCTGGCCATTGAGCTTGAGCGTGCCCACCATCTTCAGCGCGTCGAGCGAGAACTGCTCGAGGAACTCTCGATTGCGCTGCACCTCGGGGCGCGGCCCATTGTCCGCACCACGCGAACCACCGGGCACGAACGGCGAGCGCATCGCGGCGCTGCTATAGACGTAGCTGTCGTAGGGCTTGACCTCGGGCAGCGGCTCGACGCGCCCGCCCGGCTCCTTCTTCGTCGTCTCGATGAAGTTGTTAAGGTCGGCGTCGCGCCCTGAACAGGCTGCGAGCGTGACTGCGCTGAGCGCCGCGAGCACGAGTTTCCGCCAGGTCTGAATTTGGTACTGCTGCATCCGGTTACCCATTGCTCATCTGCCGCGGCTCAGCCCGCCGGCCGCTTGGCCGTCTTTTCGGACTTGCGTCGATCGGCCTCGGCGGCGGCCACTTCCTCATCATCCAGATAGCGATAGGTCTTGGCCGTCAGATCCATCTGCAGCTGGTCGAAGCTGGCGCCGGTCCGCTGCTGCGTCGCGATCTTCACGTCGTGCAGCGTGACGATGCGCGGGAGCGCGGCGATGTTGCTGACGAACTGGCCGAATTGATGGTAACTGCCGGAGAAGCTGATCTTGATCGACTTCTCGGCGTAAAAATCCTTCTTGATCTCGTTCTCGGGCTGGAACAGCTTCTGGTCGAGCGCCGAGGCGAGCCCCGCCTGCGAGATATCCACCAGCACGCTGTCGACCTCGGTCTTGCTGGGGAGCTGGCGGAGCATGGCGCCGAAGGATTTCTCGATGTCGGCCAGCTGCTGCTTGTAGACATCCAGGTTCGTCGCCTTGGAGTGCTTGGTGCGAAACTCGTTGCGCAGCTGCTGTTCCTGGTTCTGCAGCTGCTCCAGCTGCGGGTTCAAGTCCGTCCAGACGAAGAAATAGGTCGCCACCAGCGACAGCACGGCGAAACTGACGCCGACCACGCCGGCACGAAAGCCAAAGGGCCAGCGGCCCGGGTCACGCGGGTCGAGTGAACGCAGTTCCTCGAGCAGCTTCATGGGCTGCCTCCAACGCGCGTGCGCTTCGGCTTGGGCGCCGCCTCTTCCTCATCGCCGCTGGTGACCACCTGGCTGGCGTCGAGCACGAAACTGTTGCCGATGCTGTTGCCCGGCTTGCTCTCGACCACCTCGAGTTCCGGATCCTTCATCCACTGCGAAGCGGAGATGTTGCGCATGAAGGTGGACACGCGGGTGGAGGACTGGGCCACGCCTTCGAACTTCAGTTTCTTGCCGTCCTGCTTGAAGGAGGTCAGGTAGGAGCCGTCCGGCATGGTCTTGGCCACCTCGTCGAACAGGTGCAC
>JANXYA010000064.1 GCA_025350345.1 Gammaproteobacteria bacterium | reverse complement strand
CGTGCCAACCCGGTCAGTGCGGCCCTGCAGACCGGTGAAGCCGCACTGTCCGAGCCCAGCACACCCACCCGAATGACGCACATCGATGCCGATCAACGGCGCGCGATGATTGCGGAAGCGGCTTATCTTCGATCTCTCAGTTATGCCGGTTCTGAAGTCGAGAACTGGCTGGCGGCTGAGCTGGAGGTGGATGCCAAGGTCGTGGCCCCCGGCTCTCAGTAACTGTGTCCAGAGGCCCAAGGGACGGCGTGCGCCCACTTGAGGCGGCAATCCCGCATCGGCCTCTGACGAGCAATCCCCTGCCTATGCCGCCATAGGCGCGTGTGTGGTGTGCTCGCACTCATTTGCCGATGGATGGGTCATTTGTCCCGAGACGCCGCTGTGATCGCGCACGCCAGCGGCGGCCGATCAGGGCGATCAGGCGCCAGAGCGCGTGAAAGACCAGCCAGACCGCAAGGCCGAAACCGAGCGCAAAGATGATCCCTTCGGCGGATAGCGCGAAGGTCGGGACCCAATCGCCAAATGTGGCCCGCGCCAACTCCGGGTCCGTGTGGAGCGCGAGATACCCCAGCTGATGAAACAGCGTCCCGTGCAGCGCTTCGACCGCGATCTGCAGGCGCTGGACGGAAAGGACGAGCGCCTGGATGGCGGCGCCTTCGGCGTGAAAGGTCGGGTCGCCACTCGCCAGGTGATACTGAATGAGCTGGGCGAGACTGCCGTGATGATACTGATCAGCGATGGACTGCCAGGGAGCGAGATCGAGCAGCGCCTGATCGAGTCGACCGCCGAGGCGTTGGGCGTATTGGCTGATGAAGCCTGGCACCAGTCCGCCGGCGATGACGGTGGCGAGCAGCAGGAATCGGTCGATCAGGCCGCGTATGAAGCGCATGAATTGGAGGCCTCTGGCACGGCCTCGGACATTACTCCAGCGCTCGGTGTACGGGCGCAGCCCAGGCCCGCAGTTCCTGTGCGCGGGGAGCCCAGGTGGCGTCCCACACGCCAATGCCGCCCAACCTCAGTGCACAAGGGCGTCAGTCAAAACAGCCACAGATTGTTTCCTAATAGGCACAATATAGCAGATTAATAGCTTCATTGACCCGCCAGAGTGGCAGAATTGGCAGGGGCGCCCGGCCGATCGTGGCGACACTGACGGCGGGCGCGGAGCGCCATTGACGTGCCGGGAGGCAGCGGCGGAGCCCGGTCCGCGTCCTTACGGCAGCTCGGCCCTTGTCCTCGCAGCAGCGCGCTTGAGCACGGCTGCCACGATTTCACGAGGTGGGAGGCTGACGTCGTAGCCCCAGGCGTCTTCGTCGCGCGCAGGCGGCTCGAGCGCTGCCAGCTGGCTGTCCAGGAGTGAGGGGGGCATGAAGTGGTCGCGGCGCTGCGCGAGCCGCCCGGCCAACAGCTCGCGATCGCCATGCAGATAGATGAAGGTGATGCCGGCGGCCGCGGTGCGCAGTACCTCGCGGTAAGTGCGCTTGAGCGCGGAGCACGCCATCACCAATCCGGCACTGGCTTGCTCAGCGGCACGGAGCCGTCCGGCCAGGGCCTCGAGCCATGGTGAGCGGTCGGCATCCGTGAGCGGGATGCCGGCCGCCATGCGCTGCAGGTTCGACGCCGGGTGGTAGGCATCGCCTTCTACAAAGGAAAGGCCGAGCGCGTGGGCTAGGGCGGCACCCACCGTACTCTTGCCGGTGCCGGCAACGCCCATGATCACATACGATCGTGTGCCAAACAGTTCTGGAATCGTCAACCTCGCATCTGGTTCGCCATTCCAAAACTTGACTGGTTCAGTGGCTTCAGGCGGCCAGTGTGCCACTCAGCATGTCGTTCTGGTAGGCGAAGCGGGTGATTTCAGCCGCATTATGCAGTTCAAGCCTGCTCTTCAGGCCGCTGCGATGTTTTTCGACGGTCTTGATACTACGATTTATCGACTGCGCAATCTTCTTGTTCGATTCACCGAGCGCGATCATGGCGAGGATCTCGCGCTGCCGCGGAGTAATCAGGACCTGCGCCTTGGGCGGCGCTCGTGCTGACGCACGCGGCCGGCGCCGCAATAGGCGCTCGTAATTCCGGCACGGGTGCGGCTCTCCGGAATCGATCGCGCGTATCGCGACCACCAGTTCGTCGCGCGACGCCTCCATGGGCAGGTAACCGTCGGCCTGGATTGATAGTGCGCCGTGAAAGTGCACGCCGGTGTTGCAATCGATAAGCACCAGCAGGGGAGCGCTCACGTCGTGGCGCTGCAATTCCGGCACGAGTTGCCTCCCGGTGGCCGCCTGCAGCCTCGCCTCCGCAATGACCAGATCGGGACCGAGGGCGCGCGCCCTGTCGACAGCGCCCAGCACCCGGGCCATGCCGACGACCTCCAGGTCCGATTCCTTGCTAATGAGCGCCTGCAGGCTTTCACACAGCAGCAGCATATCGCTCACCAGCAGAATACGCGTGCGCCGGTCGCGCGCTGCCGCGCCCGGCTTATTATTCGACATTGCGCAGCAATCTCCTGCGCCACTGCATAGCAGGCAGGCCCGAATCCGATCTGTTCGTTAGCGCACATTATCGCGCTCCAGCGCGCCGCTGGCTCGGGCCGGTTCGGGCCGGTTACCGCGGCGACTCGCTGCATTGGTAAGTGGCTCGTTCCAGCCACGCGGGGTTGATCTCCACGCCCCAGCCGGGCGCCGACGGAATGGTCACGGAGCCGTCCTCGATGGCGTAGGGGTCACCGAGGAACAATCCTTCCTGCCACGGGTAATAGTCGGCGCCTTCAATCGAGAACTCGAGGTACTTGCCGGCGTTGGGTATGGCGCCCAGCAGGTGCATGGTGCAGATCGTGACCAGCGACAGGTTGGCGCTGTGCGGCGTGACCGGCAGTCCGGCGCTGGCGGCCATGCCCGCGACCTTGAGCGTCCGCGACATCCCGCCCATGTACATCACATCCGGCTGCACGATATCGACCGCGCGCATCCCGATCATCCGCTCCCAGGTGGCCAGGTCGCAGTCCTGCTCGCCGCCGGTGACATCAAGCTCGAGGGCCGCCGTGACGAGCCTGGTCTGCTCCAGTTTCCAGTACGGGCAGGGTTCCTCGAAATGGCTGACGCCCTCGGACTCCAGCAGCCGGCCGACCTCGATCGCCCGCGCGGGGGAAAAGCCGCTGTTGGCATCAACCAGCTTCGCGACGCCGCCACCGAGCGCGCGCGCCACGCGCGGGATGATCGCTGCGGTGCGGCCCGGCCATGCATCGACGTCGCGGCCGCACTCCGCTCCGATGCGCCACTTGAACGCGTCAAAGCCCTGCTCGTCCCGCAGGCGCAGGAATCGTGCGGCCTCCTCCTCGGGCGAGATGTCGCGCTTCATCGATGAGGCGTAGGCACGGAGCCGTCGCGGCTTGCCGCCGAGCAGCTCGACCACGGGCTTGCCGGCGAGCTTCCCGTGCAGGTCCCAGAGCGCGGTGTCGAGCCCGGCGAGGGCGCGACAGCGATAGCTGCCCGGAAACTTGTGCTCGCGCTCCTCGATGCGCTCGACCAGCGCTCCGATGTCGTGCGCATCCGCGCCGAGCGCCCAGGGCGCGACCTGGCGGTGAAAGATCGTCGCCGTAATGTCGGCGTTGTAGGTCGAGGTCTGCCCCCAGCCGATGGCTCCCGAATCGGTCGTCAGGCGCACGAAGCAGACGAACGGGTTGGCGAAAGTCTCGAGCTTGGCAATCCTGAGCATGCGTGGAATTGTAGCGCCTCTAGCACCCGCGGCCCTGCCGGCGTAGAGTCCGCTGCCGCGGCGCATATTTCCCGGGAACGAGGCAACACATGCAACACCGGAGGCAGACTATTCACGCCTCAGCGCTGGCCATGGGTTGCGCCTTCGCGGCCGCCGCCCTCCCTGCCATGAGCGCATCGGCCCCGATGCGGCCAAAAGTCGTGGAACTGTACACCTCGGAGGGCTGCAGCTCCTGTCCGCCCGCCGAGGCGCTGCTGGGCGAGCTGGCCACGCGAACCGATGTGGTGCCGCTGGCGTTTCACGTCGACTACTGGGATGAGCTGGGCTGGCGAGACCGCTTCTCGCTGTCCGAGGCGACCCAGCGCCAGCAGTGGTGGGGCGGCGTACTCGGGCTGGCGAGTGTCTACACGCCGCAGATGATCGTCGAGGGGCGTCGCAGCGTGGTGGGTTCGGATCGCGCCGCCGTCGCCGCGGCGCTGGCCGAGCCGGGCGAGAGCATTGCCGTCGAAGCCCAGCTCGCCGCCGGCCAGATCACCGTAAAAGTGGGCGCCTTCCCCGGTCCTCTGAAGTACGAGGTGTACGCGATCGCCTACCTGCCCAGCGCCATCACCGCGATCGGGCGTGGAGAAAATGCCGGGCGCACGCTGACCGAATGGAACATCGTCCGTTCATGGCGCAAGCTCGGCACCGCGGACGGCCGCGCGCCGCACTTCAGCGTCGCGGCGAATGCGTTTCCCGCCGATGCGAAGCGGCTGCTCATCATCCTGCAGCAGGCTGCACGCGGCACGGTGGCGGGCGCCACCGTGCTGGAGTTGCGTACGCCGACCTGATGCCGTAGCGCGCGCCAGGACGCTGCGCATTCTTCAGGCGCCGGGCGGGGCCTGGCTCCTATTTGATGATTTCCCAGAATATGCCCGCGACCGCGACGTAGCCGAGCGTGAAGACCAGCGTCCTGATGTACGGGATTCCGAACAGATAGACGACCGCGTGAGTCAGCCGCAGCCAGAAGAAGGCCGCCGCGAGGCAGGCCGTCATGGCATTCGCCTTGCCCGTCAGCTGCGCGACAATTACGAGTGCAGCGAACGGCGCGAAGGTCTCGACGGCATTCATGTAGGTCCGGTCGGCACGCTTGCCCCACAGCGGCACTGGCCGGGCAGTGGGGTCCCGGTAATTGCCCGGTGCGAGAAAGCCGTTGGCCTGAACCTGCGCGATAATGTACGGGATCCACAGGGTCGCGGTGAGCAGCGCCGTCAGCGCGAGATATTTCATGTCGGTGGTCATGACGCACTCCAAAATGGTTGTAATAGAGTTAATATTATGTTGGTTATTTCGGGCACATTCCCGCCCATAATAGAGCGGGCGCGACGCTGAAGGTCAATGCGGCAGTGGGGTTAAGGCATGAACGAGACGCCCGGCGAGGAGACACTCGATCCCGAAGACTGGCCGCAGCTGCGCGCGCTCGCGCACCGCGCCGTGGACGATGCGCTGGATTACCTGCAGCAGACCCGTGAACGCGCCGTATGGCGGCCGACACCGCCCGAGGTCGTCGCGCACTTCCACGCGCCACTGCCGCACGCGCCGCAAGGCGCCGCGGCGGCCTACCAGGATTTCCGCGACTGGGTGATGCCCTGGCAGATGGGCAACACCCATCCGCGCTTCTGGGGCTGGTACATGGGCAACGGCACGGCCTTCGGCGCGCTGGGGGATTTTCTCGCCGCCACGGTCAATCCGAACATGGGCGGCGGCAATCACGTCGCCAACGAGGTCGAGACCCAGGTGGTCGACTGGTGCCGGCAGATCGTCGGCATGCCACCCGAGACGGGCGGCCTGCTGGTGAGCGGCGCTTCCATGGCCAACTTCGTCGCCATGGCGGTGGCACGCAACCACGCGGCCACCGTCGACGTGCGCGCCGCCGGCGTGGCTTCGCTCCCCAGGCCGCTTGTGTTCTACGCCTCCACCGAGGTGCACAGCTGCCTGCAGAAAGCGATCGAACTGCTCGGCCACGGTTCCCGCGCGTTCCGCCGGGTGGCCGTCGACGACAGCTATCGCATCGATCCGGAGGTCCTCACGCGCGCGATCGCCGCCGATCGCGAGGCCGGCGCCCAGCCCTGCGCCGTGATCGGCAACGCGGGCACCATCAATACCGGCGCCGTCGATGACCTGGCGAAGCTCGCCGCGATCTGCCATCGCGAGAAGCTGTGGTTTCATGTGGATGGCGCGATCGGCGCGGTCGTGGCACTGGCACCGAACCACCGGCAGCTCGTCCAGGGCATCGAGCTGGCGGATTCCGTCGCACTCGACCTGCACAAGTGGCTGCATATCCCCTTCGAGGCGGGCTGCGTGCTGGTGCGCGACCGCAAGGCGCATCGCGCGACGTTCTCGTTGACGCCCGATTACCTCAAGCACGCGCAGCGCGGACTCGCCAGCGGCGCGGACTGGTTCAGCGATTATGGCCTGCAGCTGACGCGCGGCTTCCGCGCGCTCAAGGTGTGGCTGTCCTTCAAGGAGCACGGCCTCGACAAGTACGGCCGCCTCATCGACCAGAACATCGCCCAGGCCATGCGGCTGGCCGAATTCGTGCGCGCCGAGCCGGAACTCGAGCTGCTGGCGCCCGTCAGCCTGAATATTGTCTGCTTCCGCTATCGCGGCGCGGGTGGCTCGCAGGCGCAGCTCAATGCCCTGAACGAGGAACTGCTGATCCGGCTGCACGAGAGCGGCGTGGCGGTGCCGTCTTACACGACTCTGGGCGGCAACTACTGCCTGCGGGCCGCGATCGCCAATCACCGCACGCGCGGGGCCGACCTGTCGTTGCTGATCGACGCCGTGCTGCGCGGTGGACGCGAGCTGGCGCGCCAGCCTTAAGCCGACTCGCGTCCCGCGCTCGGCGGCTTGTGCCTTCAGTGGGAATGCACCGCCAGCTCGTGCGGAAACCCGCCGCGATCCAGCCCACCGGCATCGAGCCAGCGGCGCGTGGACTCGCGGGCCGCGGCGATGAGCGTCGCGCCCTGCGAATAATCGTAGGATGAATGAGTGAGGGGGCACAGGGGCGGCACCAGCCGCAGGCTGACTCTGTCGGCATAGTGCTCGAAGTCCTGGCGCAGCTGGCGCGCGCCCAGCAGCGTGATCGCGTGCATGGCGCGCCCCACGGCGTGCCGGGGCACGGCCTTGTTGGCGCAGGTGAATCCGCAGGGCAGCACGATGAGCCGGGTCGCACCCAGCCGCACTGCGGTGGCGATCGGGGTACCGGAGGCAACCACGCCGTCCACCAGTCGGCGCCCGGCGATCATGACCGGAGCGAACACGCCCGGAATAGCCGTGCTCGCCAGTACCGCCTCGGGCACGTTGCCGCTGCTCAGCAGTACTTCGGCGCCGCTGGCCTCGTCGGCGGCGACAATATGGAGCGGTACCTGCGTCGCGCTGAATTCGCGGTAGGGGAGTTCGCGCTCGAGCAGCCCCTTGAGTCCGCGCGCATCGGCGATATGCCCGCGCAGGCCCAGGACGCCCAGCAAGGATTGCCACGACAGGCCGAGTGCTTCGCGCGTCGAGATCCGCCGCCACAGCTCGGCGATGCGCTCAGCAGTGGATGGCGAAGGATCGTAGGCGAGAAACGCGCCGTTCAGCGCGCCCGCGGAGACGCCAACGACCAGGTCGGGTCGCACGCCGGCGGCGATCAACTCGAGCAGCATGCCGGCCTGCACGGCACCGAGGCTGCCGCCGCCGGCGAGCACGAATGCCCAGTTGGTCAATGCGGCGCCGGATTGCGCGCGCTGATGATCCAGGCGCTCGAGGGTCCCCAGACGCCATCGCTTCGCCGGAACTTCGCCAGGGTCTCGCGCAGCGCCGCGACCACCCGCGGCTTGAGCCGCTCGCCCTCTTCGCCCGCCAGCCGGATGATCTCGCCGGCTGGCCCCAGCGCCATGGCGAACTCCACCGCCTCGTCCACGTCGCGGCCGATGCAGATGTCCGTGTCGTAACGTTCGAAGGTCACGCCCCTGTAGCCCGTGCCCTGCATCATGGCGCTCACCATGTCCGGCCCGGCCATGGAGAAGGGCCCCGGGCCACAGTGCACGGCGTCGGAGTCCTCGTGCGAAACGACCGGGACGATTTCGCGCACCCGCAGTTCCGCGTCATGCAGCCAGGGATTGTCTTCGCGCTTTCTCCACACGATCTGGGTGAATACCCCGCCGGGCTTGAGTGCGCGGCGAATATTCAGCAGCGCCGCACCGGGATTCATGAAGAACATCGTGCCGAAGCGCGCAAATATGTGATCGTAGGGACCGCGCAGATTGTCCTGCTGGACATCAGCGGCAAAAAAACTGACGTTGCTGATGCCCGCGGCGCGGGCATCCTGCTCGGCGGCCTGGATGAAGCGCTCGGCGCAGTCGACGCCGACCGCCTGCCCCGCCGGGCCAACGGCACTGGCCAGGCGCTGCGCGCTATCGCCGAAACCGCAGCCGACGTCCAGAACGCGCGCGCCAGCCGGGTACAGCCGTCGCGAGAACACCTCGTCGCTGTAGCCGGCGAGGCCGGCGATCAGCAGGTGCTTGAAGCGCGTGAATTTGTCGAACAGGACGGTGTTCCACGCCTCGACGACGACTTCGTTTTCGCTCACGGCGATCCCTCACGGCACGGAATCGCACAGCCTAGCAAACGCGGGGTCTGGCGGTCACCTGCTTAGGGGGCGCTGGCCCTCAGGAATGCAGACGCACCACGATTGCCAGGGCCCCGACGAGAATGACCGAGCCGATGACGGCGATGCGCATGAAGCGGTCTTTGGATTCCATCGGTGTGTCCCGGTTGTTATGGTGTGGGACCATTCCAGCGCCCGGGAGCGATCAGGACAAGCTGTCGCCGATCGGGCACAGGCAAACCGAAGGAAACTCAGAGCAGGGCCGTGCCTCGGGGGGTGCGCACCACGACAGTGCCGGCAATCTTGTCGTGCCAGGACTGGCGCTCCGGGTCAAATACCACCCAGATGAACCCCAGGCCGGCCACGGCCGCGGACAGGAAGCAGCCCAGTGCGCGCACGATGGCCGTCGGCCAGTCGATCGGACGGCCGTCCAGCCGCACCACGCGCAGATTGCAGATGATCCCGCCGACCGTCGTGCCGCGGAGCTTCCACATGATGGCGCCGTAGGTCGCGAGCAGCAGCAGCACACCGTGCGAATGGAGTCCGACGATGCTGCACACAATCCCGACCAGTATGAAGTCGAGCAGCAGGGCCAACCCGCGATGCCAGAAGCCCGCCCGGTCCGCCACGGCGATGGAAATCGGGGGCGAGGGCAGCGGCGGCGGAGGTGGCGGTGGCGCGGCGGTTTGCGTCGGCTCCGGGGCGGCGCTCGCGCTAGCGGCCTGCCCCGGAGGGGCTTCGGCAGCGGCAACCGCGGGGGTCGCAGCGGCCGGGGGCGTGGCCGCCTCTGCCGCTGGGGAAGCGCTCCCGGCCGAAC
>JANXYA010000023.1 GCA_025350345.1 Gammaproteobacteria bacterium | reverse complement strand
CGACACGCTCAGCCAGCTGCTGCGCAATGCCATCGAGCATGGCATCGAGGTGCCGGCCGTGCGCACGGCCGCCGGCAAGAGCGCGAGCGGTGCGCTGCTGGTGGAGTTCCGCCATCGCAATGGCGGACACGCCGAACTCGTGTTCCAGGACGACGGCCAGGGCCTGGATGCCCGCAGCATCGTGCAGGCCGCCAGCGATGCGGGGCTCATCCAGCGCGAAGCGGCTGCGCCGCCTGATCCACGCCAGGCCTCGACGCTCATCTTTCACGCCGGCGTCACCACCGCCTCGGATGGTGACGGGCGCGGCCACGGCATGCGCATCGTGCGCGAGAATGTCCAGCGGATGCACGGCCAGATCCAGGTCGCCACCAAGCGCGGCCAGTTCACGCGCGTGCGCATTCGCCTGCCGCTCGAACCCGCCGAGGCCCTCAGCGCCCAGGCTTGACACCCCGCGGTGCCGCGAGTGCAATGGTCCAGGAAGCGGACCTAACATGCGCCTTGTAGACACCACCCTGTTCTTCTCGCCCACCAGTGGCGGCGTGCGCCGCTACCTGACGGCGAAGCATGACTGGCTGCGTGCGCACAGCGCGCACGATCACTCCCTGCTAGTCCCGGGCGGCATGACCAGCCTGCAGCCGGGCGGCGTCAGCACGATCGCGGGCTGGAAGGTGCCGGGAACCTTCAATTATCGCCTGCCCCTCTCGCCACGCCGGTGGATACGCATGCTCGAGGCGCTCGAGCCTGACCTGATCGAGGTGGGCGATGTCTTTCATCCCGCCTGGTGCGCGTCGCGCGTCGCCTCGAGGCGGGATATTCCGCTCATCGCCTTCTGTCACTCCAACCTGCCGCACCTGGTCGGCCGGCGCTTCGGCCGGGGCGCCGAACGCGCCCTGGGCGCGTACCTGCGCAATGTCTACGCGCGTTTCGACCTGGTGATGGCGCCGAGCCGCCTGATGTGCGAAAACCTGGGCCGGATGGGCGTGCGGCACACCGTGCTGCAGCCACTGGGCGTCGACACCACCATCTTCGCGCCGCACCGCCGTACCCTGGATCTGCGCCGCACGCTGCAACTGGGCGATCAGGCACGCCTGCTGGTCTATGCCGGGCGCTTCTCAGGGGAGAAGAATGTCGACGTGCTGCTCGCGGCGCTGCGCCTGCTGGGCGATCAGTACCATCTGCTGCTCATCGGCGGCGGCGTGCACGGCAAGCCGGCGGCCAACGTCACGGTGCTCCCCTATCGGCGCGACAGCATCGAGCTGGCCACCTGGATCGCCTCCTGCGATGCGCTCGTCCACGCCGGCTGCAGCGAAACCTTCGGGCTGGTGATCATCGAAGCGCTGGCCTGCGGAACTCCGGTGGTCGCCGCTCGTGCCGGTGCGATCCCGGAACATGTCGACCAGAGCGTCGGCATGCTGGCTCCTCCCCGCGATGCCCGCGGCATGGCGGACGCCATTGCCGCGCTGTTCGAGCGCGACCTGGCCGCCCTCGGGCTCGCGGCACGGGCGCGGGCGCTGCAGCGCTACACCTGGTCGCACACGCTGCAACTGCTCCTCAGCCATTACGCGCTGGCCGGCGGCCCGGCGGTGTCACCGGCGCAGCCAGCGCTCGAATTGACGCACCCGAACTAGCGCACAGCTCAGGGCGAGAGGGCGTACAGGCTCAGCACCCCGTTGCGATCTGCCGCACCCAGCTGCCGGCCATCGTTCGACCAGCGCAGTAGCGCCACCTCATCGCCGAGCAGGCAGGCGTCGAGCGGCTGTTGCGGCTGCGCCATCCGCCACAGCGTGACACGGCGATCACGGGCGCCCGCGGCGAGCAGGAGCCCCTGCGGCTGGAAGGCCAGTTGCGTCAATCGCGCGGTGTGCGCCGCGAGCTCCAGCGGCGCACGGTCTTGCGGACCCGCACCGGCAAAATCCCACACCACGATGTGCTGGTCGGCGGCGGTGGCGAGGTAGCGGCTGCCGGAATTCCAGCTCGTCAGCGCGACCTTGCTCCCGTAGCCGCGCAGCTGCGATTGCGTGGCGGCGGCGATATTCCAGTATTGAACGGCGCCATCCTGCGTACCGGATGCGAGCACTCGCCCATCGGGGCTGAAGCTGGCCGTCAGGCAGGCCCCCTGCAGGGCAAACTCGCGCACCAGCAGCTGGGGCTCGAAGCGGCACAGGCGCATGCCGCCGTTGCCGACGGCGGCGAGCTCGCTCATTTTCGCCCGCCACGCCAGCGCCGTGATCACGCCCGCCTGCGGCGGCAACTGCTCGCGCAGCTTCCCGCTGCTGTCGAAGACCTGCAGCGAACGGCCCGTTCCCACCGCGAGCAGCCGGCCGTGGCTGGCGAATGCCAGGCATTCACTCCACTGCGCGCTCGCGTGCAGGATGCGCGCCTCGCGATTGTGCATATCCCACAAGCGCACCTCGCCGTCCTGTCCGGAGCTGGCGAGGAGCCGCCCGCCGCCCTGCCAGGCCAGCGCCAATGCGCCGCCCCAATGCTCACCGAAGCGCTGCGCGCCAGTGTCCGGCGCCGTGACATCGATCCACAGCAACGCACCCTGGCCGCCCGCCACTACCAACTGGCGCCCATCCGGCGACCAGGCCGCGTCGGCCGCGTAGTCACCAAGATCCACGCGCGCGCGCAGCTCGAGCCGCACTTCGCGCGCGTTCACGCGACGCAGGACTCGAAGCCGGCCTCGAACTCCTGCCGATCGAGGCCGCGGCCGATGAATACCAGGCGATTGATCCGCGGCCCATCGCTCCACGGCCGCTCCAGGCGGCCGTCGAAGATCATGTGGACGCCGTGGAAGACATAGCGGCGCGGCTCGCCCCGAAAGCTCAGCACGCCCTTCATGCGCAGGATGTCCTGCCCGCGGCTCTGCAGGAGGTAGGACAGCCACTCGTTGACCTTGTCCGGATCGAGCGTGCGCGCATCCTCGATGCCGACGGAGCTGATCTGCGTTTCGTGATGGTGCGATCCGAACTCACGCTCCGCTACAGGTTGCGATCCCGGCAGGGCGAAGCCGAACTCCGCAGGCGCGTGCTCGCAGAAAATCACCCAGTCGCCCTCGGCCGGCAGCTGCAACCTGAAGTCGGCATGCTGGCCCAGCTGCAGCCGGACATGGCGCCCCGGCAGCAGGGTACCGCCCGCGGCCAGAGGTTCGGCGCTCTGGCCGAAATGGCCACCGGCGACATCGAGCAGCGATTCGATCGCGCTGGCGCCGGCCGAGGCGGCCGGCAGCACCACGATGCCGACTTCGCTCAAGGACCCCGGCGCGTGATCATGCTCGTGTTCATGTTCGTGTTGGTGCTCGGCGTGCGGCTCCGCGCCGGTGTGCACCACATGAGCGCCGGCCGCGAGCTCGAAACTACCGGCCCACTCGAACGGCCGCTGCTGCTCCAGGAATGCGCCGTCGATGGACAGGGCACGCTCCAGGTCGAAGGCGCCGAGGTCGAGGACCTGCGCCAGTGGCAGCTCCGCATAGCTCGTCCGCACGATGCGCGCGGTCGCGTTGATCGCACGCAACTCCCGCTCGGTGCGCGCCAGCTGCGCCTCGCTCACCAAATCCGTCTTGTTGACCAGCAGCACATCGGCAAAGCCGATCTGGTTCGCGGCGGCGGCCACGCTCGCGAGCTGGCCGCTCACATGCGCGGCGTCGATGAGCGCCACGATAGCGTCGAGCTGGAAA
>JANXYA010000400.1 GCA_025350345.1 Gammaproteobacteria bacterium | reverse complement strand
GGCGGCCGGGCGCGCACCGGCCGGGGCTTCTTCTACGAGCCGACGGTGATCGCGGGTGCGCGGCAGAACGATGAGATCGTGCGCCGCGAGGTCTTTGGGCCCGTCGTTTCCGTCACGCGCTTCAAGGATGCCGAGGATGCGGTCAACTGGGCCAACGATTCGGACTACGGCCTGGCCTCCTCGGTCTGGACGAAGGATGTCGGTCGCGCGATGCAGGTGGCCGCGCGTCTGCGCTACGGCTGCACCTGGATCAACACGCACTTCATGCTGGTCTCGGAAATGCCGCACGGCGGCCTGAAGCGCTCGGGGTATGGCAAGGACCTGTCCACCTATGCGCTCGAGGACTACAGCGTCGTGCGCCACGTCATGGTCAAGCATTGAGCGAGGAACGATGCGCGGCCGTGCGCGCCTGCCTGGGCGAGCTGCAGGATGCGTTGTGCGCGGCCTTTGGCGCGGCCGATGGGGCCCGCGGCTTCGAGAAGGATGCCTGGCAGCGCACCGGTGACGGGGCGGGGCTGGCGGGCGAGGGCATCACGGCTGTGCTGGAGGACGGCGCGCTGTTCGAGCGCGGTGGCGTGGCGCTCTCCGATGTACGCGGGCAGAAGCTGCCGCCCGCGGCCACGGCGCGCAATCCGCACCTCGCCGGCCGCAGCTACCGCGCGCTGGGCGTCTCGGTGGTGATGCACCCGCGCAGCCCGCAGATACCGACCAGCCACATGAACGTGCGCTTCTTCAGCGCGGGCGATGTCTGGTGGTTCGGCGGCGGCTTCGATCTCACGCCCTACCTGCCCTATGAGGAAGACGTCGTGCTCTGGCATCGCGCGGCCGCGGCGGCCTGCGCGCCCTTCCACGCGGAGCTCTACGCCGAGCTGCGCCGTGGGTGCGACGAGTATTTCTTCCTGCGTCACCGTGGCGAGGCGCGCGGCGTGGGCGGCATTTTCTTCGACGACCTGAATGCCGGGACGCCCCGCTTCGGCATGCCCTGGGAGCGCTGCTTCGAGTTCATGCGCGCCGTCGGCACGCAATTCCTGGGCGCCTACGGCCAGATCGCCGCGGCGCGGCGCGCACTGCCCTTTGGCGAGCGTGAACGGCGCTACCAGCTGTATCGGCGCGGGCGCTATGTCGAATTCAATTTGGTGTTCGATCGCGGCACCCTGTTCGGCCTGCAGTCCGGCGGACGGAGCGATGCCATCCTGATGTCGATGCCGCCGCTCGCGCGCTGGGCGTATCGCTCGCCCGACGCCGAGCTCGACGCGCGGCTGCTGCCTTTTCTGACGCACGGGCGCGGTCGCGACTGGCTCGCCAGCGGGGCGGGGCAGCCATGAAGCCCGGCGTCATGGACATCACGTTGCCGGAACTCGAGCAGGCGGCGCGCTTCATCCTCGGCACGGTTCCGCCGACACCGCAGTACGCCTGGCCGAAGCTCGCGCGGCGCGCCGGCTGCACGGTGTGGGTCAAGCACGAGAATCACACGCCCACCGGCGCCTTCAAGCTGCGCGGGGGTCTCATTTACATGGATCGCTGGTCACGTGCCCGGGGCGGCTCTGCCGGCATCGTATCGGCTACGCGCGGCAATCACGGGCAGTCGCTTGCCTTCGCCGCGAACCGGTTAGGGATTCCCGCCACGATCTACGTGCCGCATGGCAATTCTCCGGACCAGAATTCCGCCATGCGCGGCTTCGGGGCGCGGCTGGTCGAAACCGGCCGTGACTTCGACGAGGCCAAGCAGGCCGCGCAGCGCGCGGCGGCCGCAGAGGGCCTGCATTTCGTGCCTTCCTTCCACCGTGATCTCGTCGTCGGTGTCGCCAGCTATGCGCTGGAATTCCTGCGCGCCGTGCCGGCGCTGGAGACCGTGTACGTCGGCATCGGCATGGGATCAGGAATTGCCGCCCTGATTGCGGTGCGCGACCTGCTCGGCCTGCGCATCGACATCGTCGGCGTGGTGGCGGAAAGGGCGCCCGCGGCGGCCCGCTCCTTTGCCGCCGGCAAGCCGGTTACGACGCCAACCGCGGAGACTTTTGCCGATGGCATCGCGACCCGCGAGCCCACCGGGGAGGCCGTCGAGGTGATGTGCCGGGGCGCGGCGCGCATCGTCGAGGTCAGCGAGGATGAAATGGCCGAGGCGGTGCGGAATTATTTCGACGACACGCACCAGGTCGCGGAAGGCGCCGGCGCCGCGCCGCTGGCCGCGCTCCTGCGCGAGCGCGAGCGGGTCGCGCGGCGCACCGTCGGGGTGGTCCTGAGCGGCGGCAACATCGAGCGCGCGCGCTTCATGGAAATCCTGGGCGGCGCCACGCCGGCGGCAGCGACGCATCACGCATAAAAAAAAGCCCCGCATGGCGGGGCTTGTAGCGTTCAGAATCGACCCGGTCTGTCACGGGCAGCCAGCTAACTTTGCGGACTGACACGCCTGGCAATTTGCCGCCCCCGAAATAGCGGGGTGCTGCGCGTCAATTCGCGCTTGGTCGTGCCCGGCCACTGAAAACGTCGGTGGCCTCATCCTTAGGTCGCCCGGACAGCCAGATTTCTGCAGATTCTCGACTGTTCGTTTTGCGCATCGCCTCTGCGGCAACGCGACAACGGGGATAGCATAGATTTTTTCGTGAGGAAAATCTATACCAAATCATCAGTTTGAAGCCGCAATTATGTCGTCTTTCGACGACGGTCCCGGGCCGGGAAAGCGGCTTTTGTGGCCCGGATCACACCGCCGGAGCGGGCAGCAATCCGCGCAGCCGCGTGAACGCGGTCGCTTCGATCTGCCGGATCCGCTCGGCCGAGACCCCGTACTCCGCGGCCAGCTCATGCAAGGTGGCCTTGGACTCACTCAGCCAGCGTCGCTGGATGATGGCCCGGCTGCGCTCGTCCAGGCCGTTGAGGCCCGAGGCCAGCTGGGTGTGCGTATCGCTGTCCCAGTCCGAGTTCTCGACCTGCTCGGCCGGATCGGCGGCGGGGGCGCTGAGGTAGGCGGCAGGACCGTAGCCGTCCTCCTCCTCGCCGGTCGGCAGAGGGTCAAAGCTCATGTCGTGCGCCGCGAGGCGCTGCTCCATCTCGGAGACTTCCGCGGCAGGCACGCCCAGATCCTGCGCCACCGCGCGCGTCTCCTCGGGGCTCAGCCAGCTGAGATTCCGCTTGACGCGCCGCAGGTTGAAAAACAGCTTGCGCTGCGCCTTGGTGGTGGCGATGCGCACCAGCCGCCAGTTGCGCAGCACGTACTCATGGATCTCCGCGCGTATCCAGTGCACGGCGAAGGAGACCAGGCGCACGCCCACCGCCGGATCGAAGCGCTTCACGGCCTTCATCAGCCCGACGTTGCCTTCCTGGACCAGATCGCTCACGGGCAGCCCGTAGCCGCTGTAGCCGCGCGCGATATGCACGACGAAGCGCAGGTGCGAGAGCACCAGCTGGCGGGCGGCGTCGAGATCGTCATCTTCGCGGAACCGGCGCGCCAGCTGCTGTTCCTCTTCGCGGCTGAGCACGGGCACACGACTGACCCGCTCCACATAGGCGTCGAAGCTGCCGAGCGGCCCGGCGAGGCCGAAGTCGACAGGTCGGGCCAGCAGGGCCGTGTGTGCAGTCATGGCAGTTTCCCGAGGTTTGACATCGCGCAATTTTAGCACTCCGTGGCTTTGAGTGCTAAGGGGGACATGGGTTTCCCGGCAGATTAGTTAATTCTTTAGAATCAACCTCTTAGCCTGAACCTGGCTCCATCTTCGCCAGGTGGCGGGCGGCCGCCAGCCAGGAGCCCAGCCATCCGAGCAGCGTGCCTACCCCAAGGAGCAATTCCAGGTCCCTTAAGGAAGGGCCTGCGAGCGCGAACCGGCTCCCATAGCTTTGCGCGAGCTGTGTCGCGGCCGGCGCCAGCGCACGAAGTGAGGCTTCGACCACGAGCCAGGCGGCCAGGCCGCCGAGCAGGCCATAGAGGGCGCCGGTGTACAGGAACGGGCGGCGCACGAAGCCGTTGGTGCCGCCCACGAGCTTGGTGACCTCGATCTCCGCGCGCCGGTTCTGGATCTCGAGCCGGATCGTGTTGCCCACGATGGCGACGACCCCTGCCCCCAGGAGCCCGGCCGCGATCAGCAGCGAGCGGCGCAGCAGGTTCAGGATCGCGTTGAAGCGCGCCACCCAGGCGCCATCGAGCTGGACCGACTCCACTTCGGGCCAGGCCGACAGATACCGGCGGAGCGATTCCATGTCGGCCGGATTGGCGTTCGCCGCCGCCGGCGTGATCGCGAGCACGTGCGGCAGCGGGTTGCCCTCGAGTGCATCGAGGGCCGCGCCGAATCCGGACTGGGTGCGAAACTGCGCCAGGGCCTGGTCCGCCGTGATGAGCGTCACCGTGCCGACACCGGCGCGGGCCCGCGCGGTGCTGGCGAGCTCCTGCGCGCGCTGCTCCGAGACGCCGGTGTGCATGTAGGCCGACAGGCCCACCGCCCCGCTGAAATCGCCCGTGGCGCTGCGCACATTGCGCACCAGCACATCCAGGCCCAGCGGGAGGGCCAGGGCCAGTCCCATCACCGCCACCGTGAATACCGTGGCGATCGGCGCGCGCGCCAGGTGCCCGGCGGAGGACAGGAGGGCCTGGGCGTGGCGCACCAGGTAGCTGACGGGGCTGAAGCTCACCGGCGCGCCTCGATCGTGGGGAGCGCCGTTTCGGGCTCGCCGCCGGCAATGCGGCCATTCTCGATGACGATGGCGCGGAGCCCGGATTCCTGCACCAGGTGCAGGTCGTGGGTGGCCACGATCACGGTGACGCCGACCTCGTTGAGGCGGCGAAACAGCGTCATCACCTCGGCGGCCAGGACGGGATCGAGATTGCCGGTGGGTTCATCGGCGATCAGGATCGGCGGGCGGCTGACGATGGCGCGGGCAATGCCGACGCGCTGCTGCTCGCCGACCGAGAGTTCCGAGGGCAGCACACGTTCGCTCCCCAGCAGGCCCACCTGGTCGAGTGCCGCGCGCACGCGCTTGCCCATCTCCTTGAGCGAACTGCCAGCGACGATCAGCGGCAGCGCGACGTTGTCGAACACCGGCCGATCGATGAGCAGGCGATGATCCTGGAACACCACCCCGACGCGCCGGCGGAAGGCCGGTACGCGCCGCGCGGGGAGCTTGGCCGTGCGCTCGCCGGCGACGATGACCTGGCCGCGGGTCGGACGCTCGAGCAGGGCGATCAGCTTGAGCACGGTGCTCTTGCCCGCGCCCGACCGTCCGGTGAGGAACACCATCTCGCCTGGCGCGACATGCAGGCTGACGCTCGAGAGGGCCTCGCGGCCGTTGCGGTAGCGCTTGGCGACGGACTGGAAGGTGATCATGCCGCCGAACCCGCCGTGCGCAGGCCGGCTTCACTCCCTTCCAGCAGCGCGGCCGCGAAGGCGGCCGCATCGAAGTCGCCAAAATCCTCGCTCGATTCCCCCACGCCGATGAAGCGGATCGGCAGGGCCAGCTTGCGTGCGATCGCGACCACGATGCCGCCGCGCGCACTGCCGTCGAGCTTGGTGATGACCAGGCCCGTGACGCCGATGGCGGCGTGGAACTGCTCGGCCTGCGCCAGCGCGTTCTGCCCCTGGTTGGCGTCCAGGACCAGCAGCACCTCGTGCGGCGCCGTCGGATCGATGCGAGCCAGCACGCGCTTGATCTTGCCGAGCTCCGCCATCAGCTGCGCCTGGCTGTGCAGGCGCCCGGCGGTATCGGCGAGCAGCACGTCGAGGCCGCGGGCGCGCGCCGCCTGCAGCGCGTCGAAGACCACGGCGCCCGGATCCGCCCCGCTCGGCTGCGCGATGAGCTGCGCACCGCTCCGCTCCGCCCACACGCCGAGCTGCTCGATGGCGGCGGCGCGAAAAGTATCGCCCGCCGCGAGCATGACCTTGAGCCCTTCGGCGCGCAGCCGCGTCGCGAGCTTGCCGATCGTGGTGGTCTTGCCCGAGCCATTCACGCCCACGATCAGCACCACGAAGGGCTGCGCGCCACGCTCGATGCGCAGCGCCTGCTCGCAGGGGCGCAGGATCTCGGTGAGCCGCGCCCGCAGGGCGGCGAGCAGCGCATCCGCGTCCGCCAGTTCGTGCCGGTCGACACGCCCCTTGAGATCGGCGAGGATTTCGGCGCTGGCCGCCACGCCGACGTCCGCGCCGATCAGCCGCTCTTCCAGTTCCTCGAGCAAGCCGGCATCGATCTGCCGGCCCTGCAGGAGCGAGCGGATTTCGCGCGCCAGCGTCGCGCCGCCACGGTTGAGCCTGGCGCGCAGGCGCCCCAAAAAACCCTTGCCATCGCCGGACATGGGTGGATTCTCTCACATGCGGTAGGCTTGCCGGGATGAGCCGCCAACCGCGCCCTGTCGGCAAAGCCGGCCCCGCCTCGCATCCGCGGGGGGCGCAGGCGCGCCGCCTGCGGATCATCGCCGGACGGTGGCGCGGGCGGCGCTGGCAATTCCCGGCGGGCGAGATTCGCCCGACGAGCGATCGGGTGCGCGAGACGCTGTTCAACTGGCTGCAGAGCCGGATCGTCGGCCGGCGCTGCCTCGATCTGTACGCCGGCTCCGGCGCGCTCGGCCTCGAGGCGCTGTCGCGCGGCGCGGCGCACTGTGTGTTCGTCGATCGCGACGTGCAGGCGCTGGCCGCGCTCGGTGCGCTGCTGCGCGACTGGGGCGCTGCGACGGAGGAGGCGCAACTCGAGCAATCCGATGCCCTGCACTTTCTGGCGCGTGCGCCGCTAGCGGTCGACCTGGTTTTCCTGGATCCGCCTTTCGCGGGCGACCAGCTGGCGCGCAGCCTCGCCCAGCTGGAGGCACGCGGATGGCTTGCGCCCGGCGGACTCATCTACGTCGAGCATCCGCGTGCCGCACCGCTCCCTGCTCCGCCGGGGACCTGGCAGGCCCTTCGGCACGGCAGCGCCGGTGCGGTCGGGTATGATCTGTACGAGCGCCGCTGAAGGAGCCGCCGTGTCCCCGAATCGCAAGGCTGTGTATCCCGGAACGTTCGATCCCATAACCCGGGGTCACGAAGACCTGGTGCGCCGCGCGGCCGGCATCTTCGATGAGGTCCTGGTCGCGATCGCCGAGAGTCCGAGCAAGGCGCCGCTGTTCGACTTTGGCGAACGCGTGGCCCTGGCGCGCGGCGTGCTCGCCGACATCGGCAACGTGGAGGTCAGGGGCTACAGCGGCCTGACCGTGGAGTTCGCGCGCTTGCAGGGGATCGGCGTGATCGTGCGGGGCTTGCGCGCGATCTCGGATTTCGAG
>JANXYA010000372.1 GCA_025350345.1 Gammaproteobacteria bacterium | reverse complement strand
GGATTCTGAGCCTGTCGGTCACTTCCCTCGCGATTGGCGCCTCCGCGCCGGCGACGTCCCCCGCGGCGCGAGCGGCCGCTGCGCTCAGGACGGTCACCCTCATGCCGTCGCGGCTCCGCGCTCGCTCCTTCGCGGACCGGTTCGCCGGGGCGCGCCTCGGGGCGCGCCGTGTCGTGGCGCGGAGCGTCCTGGCGCGCCGCGTCGGGACGCCTGGGCTCGCGATTGAACTCCTCGCGTGGACGGCCCTCGCGACGCGGCTCGCCGCGATTGCCCTCGCCACGCGGGGCGTCACTGCGATTGCCGTCGCGGCGCGCACCGCCGCGATCGCCGTAGGGTCCGCGGCCACCGCCGCGGCGCGCTCCACTGCGATCGCGATCCCGATGGTCGCGCCCATCGCGGCGGACATCGCCGCGAGCGGTACGCGCGGGTCCCGGATCGCGGGTCTCGGCGCTGCCCGTGTCGGGCCCTGTGAAGAATCGCTTCATGCGGGCCCAAAGGCCGATGCCGGAACCCGGCGGCGCGTGCGACGGGCTGGCCGCCGGCGCGCGCTCCGGCGGCGCGATCACGGGGGCTGCGGTGGGAGGCATGAATGCCGGCACGGCCGGCGCCTCGGCGGGCGGCTTGTCTCGATCCAGCGTCGGATCGGCAATCGCGGGTGCGGAGGGCATCTGGTAGCTGACCTGGCTGTGCTCCGGGAGCGCCACTTCGTCGTCGCGAATGCGACGGAAGGAGTACTCAGGCGTCTGGATGTGCGGATTGGGCACCAGCACGATGTTGGTCCTGGTCTTGTCCTCGGTATCGCGCAGCCAGTCGCGTTTCTCGTTCATCAGGTAGGTGGCAACGTCCACCGGCACCTGCACGATGATGCGCGAGGTGCGCTCCTTGCGGGCGTCCTCCCCGATCAGGCGCAGGATCGACAGCGCCAATGACTCGACGCTGCGGATGCTGCCGATGCCGTTGCAGCGCGGGCAGACCAGGTGGCTCGACTCGCCGAGGCTCGGACGCAGGCGCTGGCGTGACATCTCCAGCAGCCCGAAGCGCGACAGCCGGCCGATCTGGATGCGCGCGCGATCCATCTTCATGGCCTCGCGCAGCCGATCCTCGACGGCGCGCTGATTCTTGCCGTCCTCCATGTCGATGAAGTCGATGACGATCAGGCCGCCGATGTCGCGGATGCGCAGCTGGCGCGCGATCTCATCGGCCGCTTCCAGGTTGGTGTTGGTGGCGGTGGCCTCGATATCCGAGCCGCGGGTGGCACGCGCGGAATTGATGTCGATCGAGACCAGTGCCTCGGTGTAATCGACGACCAGGCTCCCGCCCGAGGGCAGCTGCACCTTGTGCGCGTAGGCCGATTCGATCTGGTTCTCGATCTGGTAGCGCGTGAACAGCGGAATATCGTCGGTGTAGATCTTGAGCTTGCGTTGCGCGTCGGGCGGCATGAAGCGCTGCATGTATTCCTGCGCCTTCTGGAAGGCCCCCAGGTCATCGCACAGCACTTCGCCGATGTCATCACCGAGATAATCACGGAGCGAACGCGTCACGGCATCGCCTTCCTGGTAGACGAGGAAGGGAGCGCTGCGCCCATTCCCGGCCTGGGCGATCGCCTCCCACTGGGTGCGCAGGTTATCGAGGTCCCACTGCAGTTCCTCGACCGCCCGGCCCACCCCGGCGGTGCGGATAATGGCGCCCATGCCCTCGGGCACGTTGAGCTGGTTCATCACCTCGCGCATCTGGTCGCGGTCTTCGCCTTCGATGCGGCGCGAGACCCCGCCGGCGCGCGGACTGTTGGGCATGAGCACCAGGAAGCGCCCGGCCAGGCTGATGAAGGTGGTGAGCGCCGCGCCCTTGGTGCCGCGCTCTTCCTTTTCGACCTGCACCATCAGCTCCTGGCCCTCGCTCACCAGCTCGCGGATGTTCATGCGCCCGCCTTGCGGCGGGTTGCGGAAGTATTCCTTGGAGATTTCCTTCAGCGGGAGGAAACCGTGGCGCGTGGCGCCGTAATCGACGAAACAGGCTTCGAGTGACTGTTCTACGCGCGAGATACGCGCCTTGTAGATATTCGCCTTCTTCTGTTCCTTGGACGGGATCTCGATCGATAAGTCAAACAGCTTCTGGCCGTCAACCAGCGCGACTCGCAACTCTTCCTGCTGAGTTGCATTGATAAGCATTCTCTTCATTTGCCCCTACCACTATTGCGTGAGGGGCCGACCGGACAGCGCCGCGCCTGTAAACAGGCGGCGCCGCGGCATCAAGCGACACAGCTGAGAACCCGAAGATTGAGTGACGGCGCATCCGATGGGGCATGGTTTGCATTTTCTGCCGCCTACGAAGGCAGCGCCGGAAAACCTTGAGGTTCGCTGACCTTGAGCGGTACCTGCCTACTGGCTCTACCTTTCGGGGAGCTGCAAATGAGGCGAGGTCCTTGATAAGCCTGGTCGGCCGAACTCTTGCGATGGCCTCGAATTCGAGGACCAACTACTATGCGGCCGCTTCGGGCCGCGCACTTGCCGCCGCGCGGGGTCTTTCGAGCTCAATTAAGGCCAGACCCGCCGCGGGACGGGGCCAGTATAACGGCAACGCGCTTTAGAAACAACGATTTACATCGAGGATGGCTTTTGATGGTGGAACCGCGGAAAACCGCGCACGGCGCGAAATCTGCCGTGCAGCAGCACCTGGTTGCCGCCGAGCAGGCCGGCCAGCGGCTCGACAAGCTGCTCGCGCAACTCCTGCCGGCCGTGCCGCGCACGCACATTTTCCGGCTGATCCGCAAGGGCGAGGTGCGCGTCGACGGGAAGCGCGCCAGCCCCGAACGGCGCGTGGCGGCAGGGGAGAAGATACGCGTGCCGCCGGTGCGCGAGCGCTCCGAGTCGGCACAGCTGGTGGCCTCCGGTGGTGCCGCGCGTGTGCCGCCCGCGCTCATCGCCCGGGTGAGCGCTGCGATCGTGCACGAGGACGAGCGCCTGCTCGTGCTCGACAAGCCCGCCGGGCTCGCCGTGCACGGCGGGAGCGGCCTGAGCTACGGCGTCATCGAAGCGTTGCGCGCCGCGCGCCCCGAGGAAACCCTCGAGCTGGTGCATCGCCTGGATCGCGATACCAGCGGGCTGCTGATGGTGGCCCGCAAGGCTGCGGCCCTGCGCACCCTCCATGCCATGCTTCGCGAAGGCAGCGTCGAGAAGAATTATCTCGTGCTCGTGGTCGGGCGCTGGGAACTGGGCCGCAAACTGGTCGACGCGCCGCTGCTCACCGATGCCAGGGTCAGTGGCGAGCGCACCGTGCGCGTGGGCGAGGGCGGCAAGTCGGCACGCACGCGCTTCCGGCTGGTGCAGCAGTTTGGCGCGCGCGCCTCGCTCCTCGAAGCCGCACTCGAGACCGGCCGCACCCACCAGATCCGGGTGCACGCGGCCTATTGCGGTCATCCCGTCGCTGGCGATGCGAAGTATGGCGATGCTGCGGCAAATCTTGCCCTGCGCGAACTTGGGCTCGGGCGCCTGTTCCTGCACGCGCACAGCCTGTCCTTCGAATGGCCGCAGGGCGGCGCGGAGAGCTTCAGCGCGCCCCTGCCGGCGGATCTCAAGAGCGTGCTGGATGCCTTGAGCGTCAAGGCACGCGGTACCCGCAGGCGCGCAAGCTCGAGGCGAGCCTGATCAGCGGCAGGCCGATCAGCGCAGTCGGGTCGGTCGTGACGATGCTCTCGCACAGGCTGACCCCCAGGGACTCGCTGCGGAGCGAGCCGGCGCAATCAAAAGGCTCATCGGCGGTGAGGTAGGCATCGATCTCGAGGTCACTGAGCGCGCGCAGCGTGACGCTCGTACGATCCATGAAGCAATCGGCGTAGGCGCGCTCGCGGCAAATGACGGCCACCGCGCTGTAGAAGTGCACCGCGCGGCCCGACTGGAAGCGCAGCTGCAATCGCGCCGTCGCCGCATTGCCGGGCTTGTCGAGTATCCGCTCCTCACAGGCCGCCACCTGGTCCGCGCCGATCACGACGGCATCAGGGGCCAGCGCCGCGATGGCCTGCGCCTTGGCCAGTGCCAGGCGCTCGGCGCGCGGCGCGGGCCCCTCGGCGCCCCTCAGGGCCTCATCGACCTGCGGCCGGCGCACTTCAATTGGGACTTTAAGGCGCGCGAGCAGCTCGCGCCTATACACCGAGGTGGAGGCCAGAATAAGTCCGGGGGCTGTCGGCACGCGATCACCAGTGCAGAAACAAGGGCTTAGCTCGCCAGCGGGCTTTGACTTGCCGGCAGCGGCTACCTATCATACGCGCCCCATGCCGCAGGGCTGGTCCAAGCCGCGTGATCTAGCAAGACTGGCCGAGCAGCGCGCGCGGTTCGAGTTCGAAATCCCGCTGGGTGAGCTGCCGGGTATACCCGCTGAGTTCTCCCTCGCGGCAGAGCCGGTGCAGGTATGGTTGCAGTTTGGGCGGGATCGTGGCGCGGCGGTCGCCGACGTGCGGTTGCGGGCGGTGCTCCAGCCACTGTGCCAGCGGTGCCTGGGCGCCATGCGCCTGGCCGTCGACGCCGAGGCGCGCGTGGCGCTGGTCGACAGTGCGGAAGCGGCGGCGCGCGCACCGGAAGAGCTGGAGACGTTTCTCGCCCCTGACGGGCAGGGAACCCTGGCGGCCC
>JANXYA010000351.1 GCA_025350345.1 Gammaproteobacteria bacterium | reverse complement strand
CCGCATACGCCACGCGCACACCGACATGCGTCACCGGCTCGCTGTACCAGAACAGGAGCGATCGGGTGACGTTGGTGTTTCCCGTGGGGGCTGCCACTTCAGCGCCGGCCAGGGTCACGAACTTGCCGCCGTAGATGGTGGTCTTGCCCGACACGTATTGCAGGTAACCCTGCAGGAGATTGGTGCTGCTGGTGCTGGCGGGAGTGCCGGCCCCTGCATAACCCGGCGCATAACAGCCGTCGCAGGCTTCCGTGCCGATGACCGCATTGACCAGCGCCCCAAATCCCGACGCCGGCGTGTAGCCGAGCGTCAGGGAAGCCTGGTTGAGGGCGAAGGTGTTCGTGTCTGCCGAGGGGCCTCCCGAGGGCTTGAGTGAGGTGTAGGAATAGGTGCCGTCGACATAGCCGGTGGCCGTCAGGCCGGAGGCGGCCAGTACATCGGACAGTGGCGGTGCAGTCGGCTTCGCGTCCGGTTTGGCGTCATCTGCCATGGCCACACCCGCCGCGGCGGCCAGGATCAGCGATAGCGTTGCTGCAGATTTTGAAAGCGTGCGCATTGAAGCCCTCTCCCTCATTGGGAATTACGTGATGGTCGAACCCACGGTGATCGCCGCAGAACCGGCTGGCCCCGTATCGCGACGTCGCAACACTCGATGCCAGGCCCGGTGCGCCGCGGCGACGCGTTCAGGGGCTCTCGCTGCGAACGTTCACGGGTTCGCGTCGAGGCAGCCCTGAGTTGCACCTGCAGACCAGGGAGCATGTAGCGTGCCAAGAGAGGCCACGTCGCAAAGTCATCGTGCGGCCCATGGGCCCAACGGCGCTATCAGAGCAGAATGACTATGAAAACATTGTGAAAATAAGCAATGAGAGCGCTCCATCAGGATGCCGCGAACTGTCGGGATCCGGAGCGGCGCCCGCGATGGCCGCCATGGCCGGAGGCTGGTTGAGGGACCCGCGCGGCGAGTTGCACCAATTCAGGCCTCCCGCGGGGCTCAGCTGCCCAAGGCAGGTGCGGGTGCGCGGGCGTGGCGCCAGGAGCACGAACCGGGCGAGAATGGTTCCATGCCCCGGGCCACCGCAGCAATCGATTGGCACGCGCGTGCGCGCCTGCTGAAGCCACGGGGCGAGGCCCTCATCAACGGCCGCCGCGTGAGCGCGCAGGATGGGACCACCTTCGCATCCCTCAGCCCCGTTGATGGGCGAGTGCTCGCCGCGGTGGCGGCCGGCGACGCCCCGGACATCGAGGTTGCGGTGGCCGCAGCCCGCGGCTGCTTCGAGCGCGGTGACTGGTCGCAGCAGGCGCCCGCGGCGCGCAAGCGGCTGCTGCAGAAATTTGCCGATCTCGTCGAGGGCGCCACCGAGGAACTGGCGCTGCTCGAGACGCTGGACATGGGCAAGCCCATCACCGACTCGCTCCGTGTCGACGTGCCGGCCACGGCGCGGTGCCTGCGCTGGTATGCGGAAGCCATCGACAAGATCTATGGGGAGATCGCACCCACCGCGCCGGACGTGCTGGCACTCATCACCCGCGAACCGGTCGGCGTGGTTGGCGCCATCGTGCCGTGGAATTTTCCGATGATCATGGCGGCGTGGAAGATCGCACCGGTCCTGGCGAGCGGCAATTCGCTGGTGCTCAAGCCCTCGGAGAAATCGTCCCTGAGCGCCCTGCGGCTGGCTGAGCTCGCGGTGGAGGCGGGCATCCCGCCCGGCGTGTTCAACGTGGTGCCCGGCTACGGGCACACGGCCGGCAAGGCACTCGCCCTGCACGGACAGGTGGACGCCATCGCCTTCACCGGCTCGACCGCGACTGGCAAGCTCGTGATGCAGTACGCGGCGCAATCGAATCTCAAGCGCGTCTGGCTCGAGTGCGGCGGCAAGAGCCCGAACATCGTCATGGCGGATTATCCCGATCTCAAGCGTGCCGCCAAGGCGGCCGCCGCCGCGATTTTCTTCAACCAGGGGGAGATGTGCTCGGCGGGCTCCAGGCTCCTGGTGCAGGAGAGCATACGCGAGGAGCTGCTCGCGGAAATCACCACCCTGGCCGGCCGCTACCAGCCGGGCGACCCGCTCGATCCATCGACGCAGCTGGGCGCCATGGTCGATGAGACCCAGACGCGGCGCGTGCTCGAGTACATCGCTGCCGGGCGCGAGGGCGGGGCGCGGCTGCTGCTCGGCGGGCGGCGTGTGCGCGAAGGCAGTGGCGGGTGCTATCTGGAGCCCACTGTGTTCGATCAGGTGCAGCCCTCGATGCGGATCGCGCGCGAGGAAATCTTCGGGCCGGTGCTCGCCGCCCTGAGCTTTCGCGATCTCGAGGAGGCGATCCGCATCGGCAACGATGTTGACTACGGATTGGTGGCGGCGATCTGGACGCGCGACATCAACGCGGCACACCGGGCGGCGCGCGCGCTGCGCGCCGGCACCGTGTACGTCAACTGCTACGATGCCGATGACATCACCGTGCCCTTTGGCGGCTTCAAGCAGTCCGGCAACGGGCGGGACAAGTCGCTGCACGCCTTCGACAAGTACACCGAGCTCAAGACCACCTGGATCGACCTGGCGTGAGCGGCGAGGTACTGCGCTTCATGGCCACGGCGCCGCGCGGCCTGGCCGATCTGGCGGCGCGGGAGATCCGCGCGCTGGGCGTGGCCGAGCTGTCCGAGCGGACGGCGGGCGTGCGCTTCGCCGGCGATTTGCGCCAGGGGTACAGCGCCTGCCTGTGGTCGCGCGTGGCGAGCCGCGTACTGCTGGAGGTGGCCGACTTCCAGGCGCCGGACACCGACGCCTTCTACAGCGGCGCCCGCGGCGTCGAGTGGAGCGCCCATCTGCTCGCGCAGGACACGCTGGCCTGCGAGTTCACCGGCGCGCATCCCACCATCACGCATAGCCAGTTCGGCGCGCTCAAGCTCAAGGATGCCATCTGCGATCAGCTGCGCGAACGATTCGGGGCGCGCCCCGACATTGCACTGGAACGCCCGGCGGTTCGCGTCGTGGCGCACGCCAGCGGCCCGAGGGTGCTGCTGTACATCGATCTGGCCGGGGAGGGCCTGCACCGTCGCGGCTACCGGCTACGCGGGGGGGAGGCGCCGCTGCGCGAGAATCTCGCCGCTGGCATCCTGCTGCGCGCCGGTTGGCTGGAGATGGCCGCCACAGGTGCGGCCTTTCTCGATCCACTGTGCGGCTCGGGCACGCTGCCCATCGAGGCCGCGCTGATTGCCGCCGAGCGCGCGCCCGGACTGCAGCGCGACTACTGGGGCTTTGCGGGCTGGCGCGGGCATGACGCGGCGCTGTGGGCGCAGTTGCTCACCGAGGCGCGCGCGCGCGCGCGCGGCACGATCGCCAATGCCATTCGAGGGAGCGATCGCGACCCGGCGGTGCTGCGCAACGCCGTACAGAATGCGCAGCGCGCCGGCGTGGCGGAACTGCTGAGCTTCGAGGTCGCCGCGGTCAGCGAGGTCCAGCCGCAAGGGGCCGCGAGCGGGCTGGTCTGCAGCAATCCGCCCTACGGGGAGCGGCTCGGCGATGAGGCGGCGGCGCGCGCCGCGCACCGGGAACTCGGCGCGGCGCTGCGCGAGCGCTTCGCGGGTTGGCGGGCGGCCATCCTGACGGCCAGCCCGGAGGGCGCGCGCGAGCTGGGACTGCGCACGGTGCGCACGCACGAACTGTGGAATGGCGCCTTGCCGTGCAGGCTCCTGCGCATCGACCTTGCCGATCCGGGCGCTCCGGCGCGCGACCCGCGAGTGCCCCGCGCACCCGATCCGGCCGTCGCGGCCAGTCCGGGTGCGCTGATGTTCGCCAATCGGCTCAGCAAGAACCTGCGCCAGCTCGGCAAGATGGCGCGAACCCAGGGTGTCGACAATTACCGCCTGTACGACGCCGATATGCCCGAGTACGCCCTCGCGATCGATCACTACCGCGAAGCCGACAGTGGCACGCTGCATCTGTACGTGCAGGAATACGCCGCCCCCGACAGCATCGAGCCCGCGGCGGCGGCACGGCGGCGCGCCGAGGCACTGTCCGTGCTGTCGAGCGTGACCGGAGTCGATGCCGCAAACGTGCATCTGCGCGTGCGCCAGCGGCAACGTGGCTCCAGCCAGTACCAGCGGCTCGCACAGCAGGGGCAGTTCCTTACCGTCGAGGAAGTCGGCCTGCGCCTGCTGGTCAATTTCACCGACTACCTGGACACCGGCCTGTTCCTCGATCATCGCCTGACGCGCCAGCGGCTGCGCGCCGCCGCGCCTAAGCGGAAGTTCCTGAACCTGTTCTGCTATACCGCCAGCGCCACCGTGCACGCCGCCGCCGGCGGCGCGGCGCACACGCTCAGCATCGATCTGTCAGCCGGCTACCTCGACTGGGCCGCGCGGAATTTCAGCGCCAACGCACTGGCGCGCGAGCATCATGAACTGCTGCAGGCTGACTGCCGGGAGTGGCTGGGCGCGGCGCGCGGTGCGGCCTGGGACCTGATTTTTCTGGATCCGCCGACTTTTTCCAACTCCAAGCGCATGGAAGGCGTACTCGATACGCAGCGCGATCACGGCGTGCTCATCGAGCAATGCATGCGGCTGCTGGCACCCGGCGGGCTGCTGCTGTTCTCGACGAACGCGCAGCGCTTCCGGCTCGATGCGGCCGTGGCTGAGCGCTGGGCGGTCAAGGACATCTCGGCTGCGACGATCCCCTTCGACTTCAGGCGCAGCCCGCGCATCCATCGCGCCTACGAATTGCGCGCGCGAAACTGAAAGCGCGCCAGGCGCGCAGTGGCTGGCGGCC
>JANXYA010000349.1 GCA_025350345.1 Gammaproteobacteria bacterium | reverse complement strand
GGCGCGCTGCTCGCCGGCACCCACGCGCTCGTCGAGGGCGAGGTGCTGCTGGCCGAAGTCGTGTTTCGCCGCCGTCGCCAGCTGCTGGTGCGACTCGCCGACGGGAGCGGCTCGCTCACGCTGCGCTTCTTTCACTTCTCGAACGCCCAGCGCGAGGGACTGGCGCGCGGCACGCGCCTGCGCTGCCACGGCGAGGTGCGCCGCGGAGCGCTGGGGCTCGAGATCGTGCACCCGGAGTACCGCAATATCGGCGCGGCCGGCGCGGCCCTGCCCCAGACACTCACCCCGATCTACCCGGCCACCGAGGGTCTCACGCAGGGGCGCCTGCGCGCGCTCGTGCAGCGCGCCTTCCTGGCGACCGGGGAGGCGGCGCTCGTCGACTACCTGCCCGGCGAGCTGTGCCGCGAGCTGCACCTGCCCGATCTGCGCGCGGCGCTCGAGTTCCTGCACCAGCCCCCCGTCGGCACCGCGCTCGCGACCCTCGCGGCCGGGCGTCACCCGGCGCAGCGCCGGCTGGCCCTCGAGGAATTGCTCGCCCACCAGCTCTCGCTGATGGCGCTGCGCCGTGCCACCAAGGCCAACGACGCGCCGGCGCTCAGCGATCCTGGGGGCCTGCAGACGCGCCTGCTGGCGGAATTTCCCTTCCGCTTCACCGCGGCGCAGGCACGCGTGCTCGGCGAGATCAACGCCGACCTCGCGCTCGCGCAGCCGATGACCCGGCTGGTGCAGGGCGATGTGGGCTGCGGCAAGACCGCGGTCGCCGCCGCCGCCGCCGCCTTCGCCCTCGGCGCCGGGCATCAGGTGGCGCTGATGGCGCCCACGGAGCTGCTCGCCGAGCAGCACGCGCGCACCCTCAGGGGCTGGTTCACGCCGCTGGAGATTCCGGTGGCCCTCGTCACCGGCTCGCAGCCCTCACGCGCGCGGCGCACCGCGCTCGCCGCCATCGCCGCGGGGCAGGTCCGCCTGGTCGTGGGTACGCACGCGCTGTTCCAGGAGAGCATGCAGTTCGCCTCCCTCGCGCTCGCGATCATCGATGAGCAGCACCGCTTCGGCGTGCAGCAGCGCCTGCAGCTGCGGCAGAAGAGCCAGGGGAAGCTCCCGCACCAGCTGATCATGACCGCGACGCCGATTCCACGCACGCTGGCCATGACCGCCTATGCCGACCTGGATATCTCGGTGATCGATGAGCTGCCGCCGGGCCGCAAGCCCGTGCGCACTGTGGTCGTGCCCGAGGAGCGCCGCGCCGAGATCGTGGCGCGGATCGATGAGACCTGCCGCCAGGGCGGGCAGGCCTACTGGGTCTGCGCGCTCATCGAGGAATCCGAGGAGCTGCGCTGCCAGGCCGCGGAGGAATCCGCAGCGCTCCTGACCGAGGCGCTGCCGCAGCTGCGCGTGGGCCTGGTGCACGGGCGCCTCTCCGCGGCGCGCAAGGAAGCGGTGATGCACGCCTTCAATGCCGGGGAGATCCAGCTGCTGGTCGCGACCACGGTGATCGAAGTCGGCGTCGATGTGCCCAACGCCAGCGTCATGGTGATCGACAATGCCGAGCGCATGGGCCTCGCGCAGCTCCATCAGCTGCGCGGGCGCGTCGGGCGCGGTGCGCAGACCAGCAGCTGCGTGTTGTTGTATCGTGCACCGCTGTCGGAGATGGCGCGCCAGCGCCTGGCGGCGCTGCGCCAGACGAACGATGGCTTCGAGATCGCGCGCCGCGATCTGGAGCTGCGCGGGCCCGGGGAGCTGCTCGGCACGCGCCAGACCGGACTGGCGCAGTTGCGCGTAGCGGACCTGATCCGCGATGCCGACCTGCTGCCGCAGGTGCGGCGGGTGGCGACGCGGCTGCAGCAGGAGGACGCGCGCGCCAGCGAGGGTCTGATCGCGCGCTGGGTCGGGGCCGGGGAGCAATATGGCCGAGTTGGCTGATTTCGAGTCACAAGCGGGTACCACGCAGGTCCAGGCGATCCTTGAGCTGGCGCCGGCGCCCGCACTCGCACCGACTCGCGGACTCGTGGGCACGCCGGCGTCCGGATTGAGTGGCGTGCCGGCGCCCCTGCGCCGCTGGCTGCGGCTGGCGGGCGATTACGCCCAGCTCATGCGGCTCGATCGTCCCATCGGCATCTGGCTGCTGCTGTGGCCGACCTTGTGGGCGCTCTGGGTGGCGTCGGGCGGACACCCGCGCCCGCGGCTGCTCGCGATCTTCGTGGCCGGCTCGGTGCTGATGCGCTCGGCCGGTTGCGTGATCAACGACTTTATTGATCGCAACATCGACCCGCACGTGCGCCGCACGCGCGACCGGCCGCTGGCTGCGCGCCGCCTCGCGCCGGTCCAGGCGCTGGTGCTGTTCGCCGCGCTGGTCGCGCTCGCCTTCCTGCTGGTGCTGCAGTTGAATGCGGCGACGGTGCGCCTCTCGTTCATCGGCGCGGCCCTTACCTTGAGCTATCCGCTGCTGAAGCGCTTCTTTCCGCTGCCGCAGCTGTACCTGGGATTGGCCTTTGGCTGGGCCGTGCCGATGGCTTTCGCCGCCGAGCTGGGCGTCGTGCCGCGGGTGGGCTGGGTGATGATGCTGGCGGCGGTGGTCTGGGCCGGCGTCTACGACACCTTCTATGCGATGGCGGATCGGGCCGATGACCTGCGCGTGGGCGTGAAATCCTCGGCCATCACCTTTGGCGATCTCGATCTGCTGATGGTCGGCGCCATGCAGGCCCTGGTGCTGCTGGCGCTCCTGTTCACCGGGCGGCTGCTGGAACTGGGCACCCCTTATTTCAGCGCGCTGGCGGTGGGCGCCGGCTGCTTCATCCGCCAGCAATGGCTGGCACGCCACCGTGACGCGCCGGGGTGCCTGCGCGCCTTCTACGAGAACCACTACTTCGGCCTCATCGTGCTCGCAGGCCTCATCGTCGAATACGCCGCGCGGCGCTGAGGCGGCGCCGGCACAGGGCCCATCAGAGAGGAGAGCTGCCTTGCAACCCACACCCCCGGGCTGGCCCCGGATCTCATCCGGACTCTATTACCGCGATGCGGCCGCAATGATCGACTGGCTCTGCCAGGCCTTTGGCTTCGCGGTCCGGCTCCGCGTCGAAGGGGAAGACGGGAGCGTTGCCCACAGCGAACTAACCTACGGCGAGGGCGTCATCATGGTCGGCGGGGAACGCCGCGGCGCCGCGCAGCGCTTCGGCGCCGATGCTGCCAGCCCCTTAAGCGTGGGCGGGGCCAATACCCAGCAACTCATGATCTACGTCGATGACCTCGACGCGCACTGCGCCCGCGCCCGGGCCGCCGGCGCCCGCATCGCCGCCGAACCGGAGCTGCACGACTACGGCGCAGAGTACTGGGCCGACCGCAGCTACGGGGCGGCCGATCCGGAAGGCCACCTGTGGTGGTTCGCGCAGCGGATGCGCAGCCCGGGGGCTTAAGCGGACCCTCGCCGCCGCCGGGCGCGCGCCGGCGCACGCTTTGGCGCACGCGGCGATTCGGCCGGCGACCAGGGCCGCCCGAGTTTCTCCTCGATGAAGCGCCGTATCAGCCGCCGCACGACCTGCGAGGGATTGGCGTCCTCGGCGGCACACAACTGCTCGAACAGCGCCTTCTTGCGAGGATCGATCAGGATCGTCAGCCGGGCGGTACGAATTTCGGTGCTCAAGGCGCCCCCGCAACGGGTGTATACCCTGGTGGGAACCCGATGATAATCCAATGTGAGTTGGAGTAGTATCGCATTGCACTCGCCGACCGGCCCCTCCTCAAGGTAACTTCGCCGCCGCATCGCCGTGACCTTCACTCCAGACACACCGCTCGCCGCGCTCCTGGCGCTGCTCCTGTTGTGGACGGTGATCGGGCTGGCGGGCCTGCTCAATCCCCACAGCCTCGCCTACGTGGCCCGGACGCTCTTTCCCCTGGGTGCGCTGTGTGGCATCGCGATCGCGGTGATCGCAGCGTGGAACCTGGCGGCGCCGGTGGAACGCGGGACGCTGCTGCTCGGGCTCCCCGACCTGCCCATGCACCTTAGGCTCGACCCCCTGGCGAGCGTGTTCCTGTTCCTGCTCGGCGCGGCGTCCGCGGGCATCTCGGTGTTTGCGGCCGGGTACTTCCGCCGCGGCCAGGGCACCGCACCGGGACTGCTGTGCCTGCAGTACCACCTGTTTCTGGCCAGCATGGGCTTCGTGCTGCTCGCCGACGATGCCTACGCGTTCATGGTGGCGTGGGAGACCATGGCGCTGAGCTCCTACTTTCTCGTCACCACGGATCACCGCATCCCCGACATCCGGCGCGCCGGGTTTGTGTACCTGCTGATCACGCACGTGGGCGCGCTCGCCATCCTGCTCAGCTTCGGTGTCATGCAGGGCGGCAGCTG
>JANXYA010000344.1 GCA_025350345.1 Gammaproteobacteria bacterium | reverse complement strand
CGCCGCCAGCGAGCGCGCCGCCGGCCGCCGCGCCCTCCAAGCCTGCGGCCAAGCCAGTGGTCAGGAACCAGGCCAAGCCCGCTGCAGGGCATCTGGTGCAACTGGGCGCCTTCAGCTCCAGGCGACATGCCGAGGCGGCCTGGCGCCGGATCAGCGGCCGCTTCGCCGCGCAACTCAAATCGCTCCAGCCGCATTACGCCGTGGCCCAGAAGCCGAAATCGAAGCCGGTGGTGCGCCTGCAGCTCGCGCTGGACAGCGCCGAGCACGCGCGCGAGCTGTGTGCCTCATTGAAGAAAGGCTCGCAGCCCTGCATACCGGTCGGCTGATTGCCACGGATTTGGCGGCGCACATGCGGGACACGGCGGCGAAATTCGGGCCCGTCACCACGCTGGCGCTCGCCGCACCCGAGTTCACCCCTGCCGCTGACGCGCGCTGAGGCGTTGCTTAGGTCTTTGCCGGGCGCATCCGCTCGAGCAGTCGCTCGATGACCACGAAGAACAGCGGGATCAGGAAGATGCCGAGGAAGGTGCCCGCCACCATGCCGCCGACGACTCCCGTGCCGATGGCGCGCTGCGCGCCGGCGCCGGCGCCGGTCGCGAGCGCGAGCGGCAGCACGCCCAGGCCGAAGGCGAGCGAGGTCATCAGGATCGGGCGCAACCGGTCGTGGACGGCGTGCAGCGCTGCCTCCACCGCGCCCATGCCCTGGTCGAGATATTCCTTGGCGAACTCGACGATCAGGATGGCATTCTTGCTGGCCAGTCCCACGGTCGTGAGCACGGCCACCTGGAAATAGATGTCGCGCGCCAGGCCCGCGAAGCTCGTGGCCAGCACCGCGCCGATGATCCCCAGGGGCACGGCGAGCAGGATCGCCACCGGAATCGACCAGCTCTCATAGAGCGCTGCCAGGCACAGGAACACGACCACCAGCGAGAGCGTGTACAGCGCGGGGGTCTGCGCGCCGGCGGCGCGTTCCTCGTAGGACTGGCCGGTCCACTCCACGCCGAAGCCCTTGGGGAGCTGCCCGACCAGATGCTCCACTTCCTGCATCGCGGCGCCCGAACTGACGCCGGGGGCCGCCTCGCCGTTGACATTCACGGCCGAAACGCCGTTGTAGCGTTCCAGCCGCGGCGAACCGTACTCCCAGCTCGTGCGCGTGAAGGCCGAGACCGGCACCATGCCGCCGGCGGCGTTGCGCACGTACCAGCGGTTGAAATCCGAGGGCAGCATGCGGAACGGCGCGTCGCTTTGCAGGTACACGCGCTTGACGCGGCCGCCGTCGACGAAATCGTCGATGTAGCGGCCGCCCCAGGCGATGCCGAGCGTGTCGTTGACATCGGCCATGTTCACGCCCAGGGCGCCCACCCGCTCGGGGTCGATGTCGAGCCGGAACTGCGGCGCGTCGTCCTGCCCGTTGGGTCGCACGTTGGCGAGCAGCTTGCTCTGCGAGGCGAGCATCAGGAACTGGTTGCGCGCCTGGAGCAGGGCGGAATGCCCCTGGCCGCCATTGTCTTTGAGGTAGAAATTAAAGCCCGCGGAGTTGCCGAGCGAATTGACCGGCGGCGGCGCGAAGGCGAAGGCCATGGCGTCATTGATGCCGCTCAGGCCCCCGTAGGCGCGCCGGCTGACGGCCTGGGCGGTGAGGGCGGCCCCGGGGCGATCCTTCCAGTCCCTGAGCAGCACGAAGCCGAAGCCGGAATTCTGGCCGCCGCCGCCGAAACCATAGCCGGTGACCATGAATATGGATTTGACCGCCGCCTGTTCCTTGTGCAGGAAATAATCCTCGACCTGCGCGAGCGCCTTGACCGTGCGTGCCACCGTGGCGCCGACGGGCGCCTGCACCGTGGCGAACAGGTAGCCCTGGTCCTCGTCGGGCAGGAAGGCGGTCGGCAGGCGCAGGAACAGCACGACCATGATCGCCACGATCGCGCCGTACACCAGCATCATGCGCCCGGTCCGCCGCACGATGCGCCCGACCACGCTCTGCACGCGCAGATTGGTGGCATTGAACCCGCTGTTGAATTTGCCCAGGAACCCCGATGTCGGGCCGTGGGCGCCCGGCGGGGCGGGCTTCAGCAGCGTCGCGCACAGCGCCGGCGTCAGGGACAGGGCCACGATCACCGAGAGCACCATGGCCGAGACGATGGTGATCGAGAACTGCCGGTAGATCACGCCCGTCGAACCCTCGAGGAAGGCCATCGGCAGGAACACCGCGGCCAGCACGGTGGCGATGCCGATCAGCGCGCCGGTGATCTGGTCCATCGAGCGACGCGTCGCCTCGACGGGCGAGAGGCCCTGCTCGCGCATCAGGCGCTCGACGTTCTCGACCACGACGATGGCATCGTCCACCAGCAAGCCGATCGCCAGCACGACCGCGAACATGGTCAGCATGTTGATCGAGTAGCCGAACACCGCCAGCACGCCGAAGGTGCCGAGCAGCACCACCGGCACGGCAATGGTCGGTATCAGCGTGGCGCGCAGGTTCTGCAGGAACAGGAACATCACCAGCACCACGAGCCCGACGGCCTCGGACAGCGTCTTGATGACTTCCTTGATCGATTCGCGCACGAACGGGGTCGTATCGTAGGGGTAGAAGGCCTTCAGCCCGTGGGGAAAATCCGGTTCCATCTGCCGGATGGTGTCCGTGACGACACGCACGGTGCTCAGCGCATTGGCGTTCGTGCCCAGCGTCACGCCCAGGCCGCTGGCGGGTCCGCCGTTGTAGCGGGCCGTGAAGGTGTAATCGGAGGAGCCGCGCTCGACGCGGGCGACATCGCCTAAGCGCAGGGTCGAGCCGCTGGCGTTGGTGCGCAGGGCGATGGCGCGGAACTGCTCCGGGGTCTGCAATCGGCCCTGCGAGATGATGGTGGCGTTGAGCTGTTGCCCGGGGACCGAGGGCAAATCGCCCAGCTGGCCGACCGAGACCTGCGCGTTCTCCGCCCTCACGGCCGCGATGATGTCGCTGGGCTGGAGGGAATAGGTCTTGAGCTTGTCCGGGTCGAGCCAGATGCGCATGGCGTACTTGGAGCCAAACAGCTGCACGCTGCCCACGCCGGGCAGGCGGTTGAGGCGCTCGATGACGTTGGTCGCCAGGTAGTCGGCCACGTCCACCGGCTGCATGCTGTTGTCTTCGGAAATGAAGCCGATGCCCATCAGGAAGTTCGCGTTCTGCTTGGTGACGTTCAGGCCGTACTGCTGGACGATCGAGGGCAGGAGCGGGGTGATCAGCTGCAGCTTGTTCTGCGCCTGCACCTGCGCGATGTCCGGGTCGGTCCCGCTGGCGAAGGTCAGCGTGACGTTCACGCCGCCGTATGAGTCGCTGGTCGAGGACATGTAGAGCAGGCCATCGAGCCCGGTCATCGCCTGCTCGATGATCTGCGTGACCGACTCTTCCGCGGTGCGCGCGGCCGCGCCGGGATACACGGCGCTGATGGTCACCGCGGGCGGCGCGATGACCGGGTACTGCGAGATCGGCAGGCGCGAGATGGACAGCACGCCGGCGATGCTGATGATCAGCGCCATCACCCAGGCGACGATCGGCCGGTCGATGAAGAAGCGCGACAGCGACATGGTCCGGGAGCCTTAAGGAGCTGCGGGGTGCGCCGCCGGCGGGGCAGCGCTCGGCGGCGCGCTGCCGGCTTCGCTCGGTTCCACCGGCATTCCCGGCTGCACCTTCTGCAGGCCCTCGACGATCAGGCGGTCGCCGGGGTGCAATCCGTCCTCGATGAGCCATTGATCGCCGATGGCGCGTGAAACGCGCACCACGCGCGGCTCGACCTTGTTGCCGGCGCCGACGACCAGCCCGGTGGCCTGGCCGGTCGCATCTCGCGTCAGGCCGACCTGCGGGGCCAGCAGCCCGTCCGCACGCACGCCCTGGCTGATGATCGCCTTGACGTACATGCCCGGCAGCAGCGTGCGCGTCGGGTTCGGCACCAGGATGCGCAGCAGCAGGCTCCCGGTGAGCGGGTCGATGGTGACGTCCTCGAACTGGAGCTTGCCTTCCGCTGCGTAGGCACTGCCATTCTCAAGCAGGATCTTCGCCGGGGTGCCCGCGCCGCCGGCCTTGAGCCTGCCGGCGTCGATGTCCTGCTTGAGCTCCAGCCATTCGCTGCTCGACTGGCTGACGTCCACGTAGATGGGATCGAGCTGCTGGACGGTGGCCATGGCATCGGCCTGGTTGGCCGTCACCAGGGCGCCCTGGGTGACCGAGGACTTGCCAATGCGCCCGGTGATCGGGGAGGTGATCCGCGTGAATCCGAGATTGACCCGGGCACCGGCGAGCGCGGCCTCTGCCGAGGCCACGCCGGCCTCGGCCTGGCGCAATTCGGCGATCGCGGTCTCGTCATCCTGTGCGCTCACGGCATCGATCTTGCGCAGCTCCGCGGAACGGCGCGCCCGGAACTGCGCAGCCACGAGCGTCGCCTGGGCGTTGTTCAGGGCGGCCGCAGCGACCTCGTACTGCGCCTTGTAGGTCCGGTCGTCCAGCTCATAGAGCACTTCGCCGGCCTTGACCGCTCCACCCTCGGTGAACAGCCGCCGGTTGACGATGCCCGTCACCTGGGGCCGGACCTCGGCGACCAGGAAAGCACTGGTGTGGCCCGGCAGCTCGCGGGTCAGGGTGACCGCCTGCGCGCGCAGCGTGACCACCTTGACGGCGGCGGGCGGGTAGGCGCCGCCGGGGTTGTGCGACCCGCTGCAGCCCGCAAACAGGGCGGCGCCCAGCAGCGCCAGGGCCGTTGCGGGGGTAAGGGTCTGCTTGGGTGCGCGCATGGAGCGATTCCCTTCGGCTGCTCTTGTAGGGGAGTCCGGACCAGCGGTGTCCGGGACTTCTGGAATTCAGATCCAAAATATAGGCGGGCCGGTACCCGCGGCGCAAGCCATGGTGCGAGCACGCGCCGGCCATTTCCTTATGTATTGACCCCGCAGCGCCGGGCGGTAATATCGAAGGCACATGACGGAGCGGTGATCCTGGGCGCGTCTCACCGCGAGTCTCCGGACTTACGAAGGGTAGCCCCCGGCTGGCGGGGGCGGTGGGCGGCTGTCGCTTGTGCGCGGCGGCCGGGCGCTTGAGTGTCCGGAACCAAGGGAATCATGGCCGAGCAGAAAATCCGACTTGGACCGCCACCGCGGCAGGGACTGTATGACCCGCGCTACGAGCATGAGTCCTGTGGCGTCGGCTTCGTCGTCGACATCAAGGGCCGCAAGTCCCATCGCATCGTGCAGCAGGCCATCGAAGTGCTGCGCAACCTCGATCACCGCGGCGCGAGCGGCTGCGAGGCGAACACCGGCGACGGGGCGGGCGTGCTGCTGCAGATGCCGCACCGCTTCCTGCTCGAGGCTTGCCGCAAGGCGCGTATCGCCCTGCCGGAGGCGGGCCAGTACGGCTGCGGGCTGGTGTTCCTGCCCCGCAATCCCACGCGCCGCCGCAAGCTCGAGGAGCAGTTCAGCCACATCGTCCAGTCCACCGGCCTGACGGTGCTGGGCTGGCGCTCGGTGCCGACCGACAACTCGATGCTCGGGGAAACCGCGCGCGCCAGCGAGCCCTTCATCCGCCAGGTGTTCATCGGCCGCCCCCCGGAGCTCGACGAGATGGCCTTCGAGCGGCTGCTCTACGTGGCGCGCAAGCGCGCTTATAGCGAGATCCGCACCTCGACCATCGACGGCGCCGAATACTGGTACGTCGCCAGCCTTTCCTACAAGACGCTGGTCTACAAGGGCATGCTGCTCACCGAGCAGCTGGCGCGCTATTTCCCCGACCTGCAGAACCCCACGCTCGAATCGGCCCTCGCGCTGGTGCATTCGCGCTTCAGCACCAACACCTTCCCCAGCTGGGATCGCGCGCACCCCTACCGCTACATCGCGCACAACGGCGAGATCAACACCGTGCGCGGCAACATCAACTGGATCAGGGCCCGCGAGGGCCTGTTCGAGTCCGCGCTGTTCGGCGAGCACATGCGCGAGCTCCTGCCGGTGGTCAATCCCAACGGGAGCGATTCGGCGATGTTCGATAACACGCTCGAACTGCTGGTGCTCGCCGGCCGCTCGCTCCCGCACGCCATGATGATGATGATTCCCGAGCCCTGGTCGGCGCACGAGAGCATGGATGATTCGCTCCGTGCCTTCTATCAGTACCACTCCTGCCTGATGGAGTCCTGGGACGGCCCGGCCGCGATCGCCTTCACCGACGGCAGGCAGATCGGCGCACTGCTGGACCGCAACGGCCTGCGACCCTCGCGCTACTACGTCACCCGCGACGATCTGGTGGTCATGGCCTCCGAGGTGGGCGTGCTGGACATTCCGCCGCAGGATGTGGTGCGCAAGGGCCGGTTGCAGCCTGGGCGCATGTTCCTGGTCGACACCGAACAGGGCCGCATCATCGAGGACGAGGAGATCAAGCGCACGATCGCGCTCGAGCGTCCCTACCGCCAGTGGCTGGACCAACACCTGGTCACGCTCGATCAGCTGCCGCCGGCCGCCGAGTTGCCGAAGGTCGATCACGACACGCTCCTGCAGCGGCAGATCGCCTTTGGCTACACCTTCGAGGACCAGCGCCTGCTGATCGACCCGATGGGCCGCAACGGCGTGGAGGCCGTGGGTTCGATGGGCGATGACACCCCGCTCGCCGCGCTGTCCTCCAGGCCGCGGCTCCTGTACGACTATTTCAAGCAGCTGTTCGCGCAGGTCACCAACCCGCCGATCGATTGCATCCGCGAGGAGCTCATCACCTCGAGCGAGATGCTGATCGGCGCCGAAGGCAATCTCCTGCAGCCGCGGCCGGCCGACTGCCGCCAGCTGGAGCTGGCCAGTCCGGTGCTCACCAATGAAGACCTGGCGCGCCTGCGCCGCATGGACCTGCCGGGCCTCAAGGTCGGCGTGCTGCCGTTGCTGTTCCGTGTCACGCGCGGTGAGGTCGGGCTCGTCAAGTCGATGGAAGAACTGCGCATCATGGCCCGCCGCATGATCGAGGAGGATGACGTCAGCGTCCTGATCCTCAGCGATCGCGGCATCAATCGCGACTTCGCCCCCGTGCCGGCACTGCTGGCCGTGGCCGGGCTCCACCACTACCTGATCCGCGAGGGCATGCGCACCCGCGTCAGCCTGGTGCTCGAGACGGGCGAGGCGCGCGAGGTGCACCATTTCGCGCTGCTGATCGGCTACGGCTGCAGCGCCGTCAATCCCTACCTGGCCTTCGAGACCATGGATGGCATGATCGGCGATGGCCTGCTGACCAACGTCGATCACCAGCTCGCCTGCCGCAATTTCGTCAAGGCCGCCGCCAAGGGCGTGATCAAGGTGGCCTCGAAGATGGGCATCTCGGCCATCCAGAGCTATCACGGCGCGCAGGTCTTCGAGGCGGTGGGCCTGCGCCAGGATCTCATCGACGATTACTTCACCGGCACGGCCTCGCGCATCGGCGGCATCGGCATCGATGTGGTCGCAAAGGAAGTGCTCCTGCGCCACGGCGCCGCCTTCGCCACGCGCAGCACCGAGGGTGAGCCGCTCCCGGCCGGCGGGCGCTACCAGTGGCGCGCCGACGGGGAATACCACCTGTTCAATCCGGAGTCGATTCACCGCCTGCAGAAGGCCGTGCGCAGCGGAAGTTACGCGACCTACAGGTCCTATGCCCAGCTGATCAACGACCAGTCGCGCCAGTTGTGCACGCTGCGCGGCCTGCTCGATCTGAAGCCCGGCGATGCGGTGCCGATCGGGGAAGTCGAGCCGGTCGAGCAGCTGTTGAAGCGCTTCAAGACCGGCGCGATGTCCTACGGCTCGATCAGCCAGGAGGCGCACGAGACCCTCGCGATCGCCATGAACCGCATCGGCGGCAAGAGCAACACCGGGGAGGGCGGCGAGGATCCCGCTCGCTACCGCCCGCTCCCGAACGGTGATTCGAAGAACTCGGCCATCAAGCAGGTCGCCTCGGGGCGCTTTGGCGTCACCAGCGAATACCTGCTCAGCGCGCGCGAACTGCAGATCAAGATGGCGCAGGGCGCCAAGCCGGGCGAGGGCGGGCAGCTGCCGGGCAACAAGGTCTATCCGTGGATTGCCAGGACACGGCACACCACGGCCGGGGTCGGCCTGATCTCACCGCCCCCGCACCACGACATCTACTCGATCGAGGACCTGGCGGAGCTGATCCATGACCTGAAGAACGCCAATCGCGACGCGCGCATCAGCGTGAAGCTGGTGGCGGAGGTGGGCGTGGGCACGATCGCCGCGGGCGTGTCCAAGGCGCACGCGGACGTGGTGCTGATCAGCGGCTGCGATGGCGGCACGGGCGCCGCGCCGCAGACCTCGATCGCGCACTCGGGACTGCCCTGGGAGCTCGGGCTCGCCGAGGCACACCAGACCCTGGTGCTGAACAACCTGCGCAGCCGCATCGTCGTCGAGACCGACGGCCAGCTCAAGACCGGGCGCGACGTGGTCATCGCCGCGCTCCTGGGCGCCGAGGAATTCGGTTTCGCCACCGCACCGCTCGTCTCGGTGGGCTGCATCCTGATGCGCGTGTGCCACCTGAACACCTGTCCGGTGGGTGTCGCCACGCAGGATCCGCGCCTGCGCGAGCGCTTCGCCGGGAAACCGGAGCACGTGGTGAATTTCATGCGCTTCATCGCGCAGGACATGCGCGAGCTGATGGCGCAGCTGGGTTTCCGCAGCGTGGACGAGATGGTGGGCAGGGTCGATCGGCTCGAGCCGCGCAAGGCGATCGATCACTGGAAGGCGCGCGGCTTCGATTTCAGCAATATTCTCTATCAGCCGGACGTAGGCGAGGAGGTCGGGCGCTTCCACAGCAGCGCGCAGGAGCACGGCCTGGAAGATTCCCTGGACGTCACCACGCTGCTCGCACTGTGCGCCCCGGCCATTGAGCACGGCACGCCCGTGGTGGCCGAGCTGCCGATCCGCAACACCAATCGCGTCGTGGGCACGATCACCGGGAGCGAAGTCACGCGCCGCCACGGCGCCAAGGGCCTGCCCGCCGATACGATCCGCCTCAGGTTCAGGGGTTCGGCCGGCCAGAGCTTCGGCGCCTTCCTGCCCCCGGGCATGACGCTGCAGCTGGAAGGCGACGCCAATGACTACGTCGGCAAGGGACTGTCGGGCGGCAGGCTCATCATTCATCCGCCGGCAGGGTCCGGCTTCGTTGCCGCGGACAACATCGTCATCGGCAATGTGGCGCTCTACGGCGCGACCAGCGGTGAAGCCTTCATCTGCGGCATGGCGGGCGAGCGTTTCGCCGTGCGCAACAGCGGCGTCGACGCCGTGGTTGAGGCCGTGGGCGATCACGGCTGCGAGTACATGACCGGCGGCCGCGTCGTCGTGCTCGGCCGCACCGGCCGCAACTTCGGCGCCGGCATGTCCGGGGGCGTCGCCTACGTGCTCGACGAGCAGGGCGATTTCGCGCGGCGCGTGAACACCCAGATGGTCGGTGTCGAGCCGCTCGCCGATCCGGAGGAGATCGCCCTGGTACGTGCGCTGATCGAACGGCACGCCGCATACACCGGCAGCGTGCGCGCGGCCGCCGTGCTGGCGCAGTGGCCGCAGATGCTCGGGCGTTTCCAGCGCGTGATGCCCAGGGACTACAAGCGCGTGCTGGCCTGCGTGCGCCGCGCGCACGAGCAGGGGCTCTCGGGCGAGGAGGCGATCATGGCCGCCTTCGAGGAAAATGCCCGCGATCTGGCCCGCGTGGGCGGCAACTGAGCCACAGGCGCGAGTCATGGGCAAGCCGACGGGATTCATCGAGTACCTGCGTGAGCTGCCGGTCGATCGCACGCCGACGGAACGGGTGCGCGACTGGGGCGAGTTCCATCACCACATGGAAGAGCGGCACCTGCGCCAGCAGGGCGCGCGCTGCATGGATTGCGGCGTGCCCTTCTGCCAGACCGGCAGGC
>JANXYA010000340.1 GCA_025350345.1 Gammaproteobacteria bacterium | reverse complement strand
TCCCTACGTGTCGCCGGAGCTGTGCTTCCGCTTTCACTATTTCGCGATGCGCAAGCTCCACTTCCTGCAGCGCGCCCGCGCACTGGTCGCTTTCCCCGGCGGCTTCGGCACCCTCGATGAGCTGTTTGAGGCCCTGACCCTGCTGCAGACCCGCAAGATGGCGGCCGTGCCGGTGGTGCTGGTCGGCGAACAATACTGGCGGCGGGTCATCGACCTGCAGTACCTGATCGATGAGGGCGTGATCGATCCGGAGGACGCCGAGCTGTTCTGGTTTGCCGAGGATGCGCGCAGCATCTGGAGCAGCATCCTGGCGTGGTATGAGCGGTCGGGCGAGAATCCGTTCAAGGACTGAGCAGAGGCATCCGATCATGGAACTTTCCTTTCATGGCGCCGACCGCGACGTCACCGGTTCCTGCCACCGTCTGCAATGCGCCGGGCGCCAGCTGCTGATCGACTGCGGCATGTTCCAGGGCGGGCGCGAGCTCGAAGAGGAAAACGCAGCTCCGCTCGGATTCGACGCCGCGGCCATCGATTTCCTGCTGCTGACGCACGCCCATCTCGATCATTGCGGTCGCCTGCCGCTGCTGGTCAAGCGCGGCTTTCGCGGCGAGATCATCGCCACGGCCGCGACCCGCGAACTGGCGCAGATCGTGCTGCAGGACTCCGCTCACATGGCCGAGGACGACGCGGCCTGGCGCACCAAGCATTCACGCGACGGCCGGCCGGTGGCTCCGCTGTACACCCAGGCGGACGTGATTGCCGCCGTGGAGCGCTTCGGCCGCGCCGCGACTTACGGCGAAGTGCTGCAGCTCGCTGCGGGCCTGGACGTGAGCTTTCACGACGCCGGGCACATACTCGGCTCGGCCCATGTGCTGGTGCAGGTGCAGGAAGGCGGGCGGGCGCGCCGGGTGCTGTTTTCGGGGGACATCGGCGGCGCGGGCCGGCCGATCCTGCGCGATCCGGCGCCGCCGCCGGCGGAGATCGTGCTCATGGAAACCACCTACGGGGATCGCCTGCACCGCTCACCCGCCGAATCGGTCGCGGAACTCATCAGCGTCGTCGGCACAACGATCGCGCACGGCGGCAATGTGATCATCCCGAGCTTTGCGCTGGAGCGCAGCCAGGAGATCCTGTATTCACTGCGCGCCGCGGTGGCTGCGGGCGCCTTGCCGCGCGGGCTTCCCGTGTACGTCGATTCGCCCATGGCGGTCGCCGCCATCGAGGTCTACCGCGCGCATCCGGAGTGCTACGACGCCGAGGCCGCGGCCCTGATCGCCGCGGGCGGCGACCTGTTCGGCTTCGACGGCCTGCACCTGGTGCGTACGACCGCGGAGTCCATGGCCCTCAACGGCATTGCCGGGGGGGCGGTGATCATCGCCGGCTCCGGGATGGCCACCGGCGGGCGTGTCCGTCATCATCTGGTGCACAACCTGCCGCGGGCGGGCGCCAGCATCGTGTTCGTCGGCTACGCTGCGCAGGGCACGCCAGCACGCCGCATCATCGATGGTGCGCCGAGCATCACGCTTTTCGGCGAGGAGGTCCCGGTGCGGGCCGCGGTGCACACGATCAACGGCTTTTCGGCGCACGCCGACCAGGCGGAGCTGCTCCGCTGGCACACGCAGGTCGGAGGCGCCGAGCGCACGGTGCTCGTGCACGGCGAGCCGCAGGCGATGAATGCGTTCGCGGCCCTGCTGCCGGGCGTGCCGGTGTCGATGCCTGGGCCGGCCGAGCACCTGACGCTGTGAACACTCGCGCTGCCGGCCTGCTCGCGCTGCTCGCCCTGCTGAGCCAGCCGGCGCGCGCCGAATGGGTCTCGCGCACCGTAGACGGCATCATGGGCACGCGCATCGTCGTCGAGCTCTGGGCCGACGAGCGCGCCGCGGGCGAGTCGGCGATCGATGCCGTCATGGAGGAGATGCGGCACATCGACGCCTCGATGAGCACCTACAAGCCCGACAGCGAAGTCTCGCGGGTCAACGCACTCGCCGCGCAGCAACCCGTAAAGATCAGCCCGGAGCTCTTCGGGCTGCTGAGCACCGCGCTCGAGTATTCCCGTATCACCGAGGGTGCCTTTGACATCACCTATGCCAGCGTTGGCTTCATGTACGACTTTCGCGCACGCATCCACCCGACCGAAAAACAGATCGCCGCCGCGCTGCCGGCAATCAACTACCGCCACCTGCTGCTCGATCGCGCCGCCGGCACCGTGCGTTTCTCGCGCTCCGGCGTGCGCATCGATCTGGGCGGTATCGCCAAGGGCTACGCCGTCGACCGCGGCATCGAGATCCTGCAGCGTCGCGGGTTCAAGCGCGCCCTGGTGTCCGCCGGCGGCGACAGCCG
>JANXYA010000337.1 GCA_025350345.1 Gammaproteobacteria bacterium | reverse complement strand
CAGCTGAGCTGGCGTCCGGCAAAACGGGCCCAGGCGGCCGGCACCTTGAATCCGGCCCAGATGGGGTAGAGCGAGGCAACGAGCAGCAATGCCATCGTGATGTTGAAGGCCCGCAGGGCGCCGCGGCGGCTGAGAAACTGCCGCAGCAATACCCCAAAGGCCGTCCACACCACGATACATGGCAGGATCACTGCCGCAAATACGCCGGCAACGATGTACACGTCACGCGGAAACGCATCGGGGGCAGCGTAGGCCGTGAGCGCGCCCAGGCCCGATGCCCAGCCCTTCGGATTGACCCATTGGAATGCGGCGGCCTGCAGGAAACTCATGGGGCATGCCGTGGCGCGCACCTCGCTCAAGCTGGCGGAGGCAGCGATGCGCCAGGCGAGCCACAGCATGTACAGGGTGGCCAGAACGCGCAGCAAATCGTACAGCGAGGGGTAGGTTCTGAAGAGCCCGCCTACGCCGAAGCCTATGGCCAGCAGCATGACCGCATACCCGAGCGCCACCCCGAATATGTGGGGCAGAGTGCGCTGGAATCCGAAGCTGACGCCGGAGTTCAGCAGCAACGTGTTGTTAGGGCCCGGTGTGATCGCTGTTACAAAACAAAAGGTGGCGAGTGCCAGCAGGGTGGTGGTCGTCATCCTTGCCCATTTTAGTGTAAGTCGAGCGTCTCAGAGAGCCAAAGGCGCTCGCAGGCTCAGGGCTTATTCGTGCAGGGAGTGATCGCCGATGGCAATGAAGTGAATCGGCATGCCGCGCGTCACCCTTAACTCATCGATCTCGGGCAGGCGCTCGGCGATCATGGCGCGGGCGTCCGAAGCATGGCAGCAGACCACCTGAAAGGTCCGGTGCTCGCCGCCGAGCTTCCCGTGGACCGTATAAACATAGAAGCGCAGGTCCGCGGGTCGATTGGAGGGAGAGCGCATCTGCGTCTTTCTGGAAGACTTCACTGGGGTAATCTCGGGCATGGGCAGGCCCTTCATTATTCTTATGGGGAACGCCAAGAATACCTCGGGGAAGCGCCGCTAGGCCAGCCAGGATTCCTGGCGCGGCATCGAACTCACCAGACGCGCAATCGCGCGGTCGTGCAGCCGCGATGACGCCGGTTGTGTGCAGCTTGAAGTGCCCACCTGTTGGGCCTAACATCCGCGCGGTGTGATCTCAACGCAACGTGGAGGTTTCACAATGGCGCGAGCACTGACTAAGATCATGCAACGTGTCGACCCGGCGCTTGCCGCCCGGCAGACCGACGCAGACGCTTCACCCGAGTCCAGCACGCCCTTCCGGATCACGCCCGTCGACGCCGATCTGCGGCGGATGATGATTGCGGAAGCGGCTTATTTCCGATCTCTCGGTCACGCCGGTTCTGATATTGAGGACTGGCTGGAGGCCGAGCAGGAGGTGGATGCCAAAGTAATGGCTGCCAGTTCCAGGTAACTGTGTACTAAAGGCCGAAGCAAGGGCTTGCGGCGATGAGTCCGGTGCCTAGGCCGGCGTGGGTTCCTTGTTTTGCGCAATCCAGACCAGCGCCGCTTCGATATCGGAAAGGTCCGCAGCGCTGAATCCGGGCACCTTGCTGCCAGCCGCAGCAGCCTTGAGCCGGTCCATTTCAGCGTTCGCCTGGGTGTGAACCCAGACCAGGCCACGGCGGACCTTGGATGTGAATTTCTGCTGTTTCTCTTCAGTCATATGCGTCCTCGTCTGCAGTCATACGGCAGTGGCGCACCACTCGCGCCGCCGCCGTGAATTCCGGTGAGAGGCGGGGCAGAGCGCAGCTACCGCGCTCCACCCCGAATCGCTCAATGAGCATGCCTCGTGTTCTAGCCGTCGAGGTCATCGATGAGGCTCGCGGACTAACGGAAGCGCCACCCCATCTGCAATCAAGCCCACGCAGCGTACGTGGAATGCCTCCTTTAGGCAACTCAAAGATTGTGTCGATAGTGGCGTTACTGCTGGTCTGAGCCGCGGCGCGCGCGTCCTCGGCGCGCAAGCCGCGCGCTCAGTTGCCAGAGCGCGTGAAACAGTAGCCAGATGACGAGCGCGAACAGTGCGGCGAACAGCAGGCCTTCGAAGGACAGGGCGAAGGTGGGCACCCAGTCATGAAAAGTTGCGCGCGCGAGTTCGGGATCGGTGTGCATGCCAAGGTACGCGAGTTGTCGAAACAGGGTGGTGTGCAGAGCATCGACGGCGAATTGCAAACGCTGCACGGTTTGGACCAGGGACTGGATG
>JANXYA010000024.1 GCA_025350345.1 Gammaproteobacteria bacterium | reverse complement strand
CGCCGGTCGAGATCAGCACCTGCTCGCCCTTCGCCGCGGCGCGCTGCGCCAGCGTGCCGATCACATCGTCGGCCTCGACGCCGACGATGCGCAGCAGCGGGAGGCCCATGCCGCTCACCGCGCTCAGGAGCGGTTCGATCTGCGCGCGCAGGTCATCGGGCATCGGTGGCCGGTGCGCCTTGTACTCGGCGAACAGATCGTCGCGAAAGGTCTTGCCCGGCGCATCGAACACCACCGCGACGCGCGCGTCCGGGTAGTCGCGCCGGAGCTTGTGCAGCATGTTGAGCACGCCGTGCACCGCGCCGGTCGGCTCGCCGCGGGAATTGCTGAGCGGCGGCAGGGCGTGAAAAGCCCGATAGAGATAGGAAGAACCGTCGACGAGTAGCAGATCCGGCCTGGGTGTCATGGGCGAGCGGTCCCGCGCTCAGCGGGCGGTGGCCGGATCGGGTGTGCCCGGCGTCTTGCGACGCGCGGCATCATCGTCCGCGGGGCTCGCTGCAGGAGTCGCGGCCGGCGCCGCGTCGGGCGTCGCATCTGGTGTCGCGCTGCCCGGCGCGGCCGGCACGGGCTTCGGTGCGGGATCGGGCAGGTACAACGCGCCCTTCTGGCCGCAACCCCCGCTGACGAGGAGCGCGCCCAGCAAGGCACACAGCCGCACGGCGTTCATGCGGCCGCCGCCGGAGCAGCGCCGTGCCGCGGCATCGGGCGGCGCTCGCGCAGGGCCAGCCAGCCGCGTATCACGCGATAGGCGACCCACAGGCCGACGATTGCAAATCCGGCAATCACGACGAAGGCGCCGATCACGATCAGCAGGAGCGGCGCACCGACGAGCAGCGTGATCGCAATCCACAGCAGCGCCAGCCAGAAGGTGCGGATCTGCCAGTCGAAGTGCGTCTCGAGCCAGGTGCCGCGCGCCTCGGCGCGGCGCGCGTAGTTCATGATCACCGCGATGATCGAGGGCAGGCCGAAGATGAAGCGGCCGGCAATGCTCGAGCTGGTCAGTACACCGGTGAGCACGGCGCTGGCGTGCAGGGCATAGATGACATGAGCGTAGGTGATGAGCCCCGCAGCGGGTTGGCGCTCACCGGTTTGATCGTAAGTGTCGGCCATGGCTCCCCTCTCACTTCCCGCCGGCAGTGAATCTGGCGGCGATGCGCCGATAGGCCTCGCGAAAGGGCAGGCCTTCCTTCACGACCAGGGCATAGGCCTCGCCGGCGGCATGCACGGCCGGATCCATTTTCACCCGCTCGGCCCTGAATTGCAGCGCGTCCAGCAGTGGCACCGCGATTTCCAGGCTCTGGCCGCACAGGTCGATGCCGCGAAACAGCGGCGCCTTGAGCAGCTGCAGGTCGCGCTGGTAACCGGAGGGGAGCTTGGCGCACAGCACCAGGGCCTCGGTCAGGCAGGCGAGCGCGCTGGCCGCGCGGCCGCGCAGCAGCTCGAGCACGTCCGGGTTGCGCTTCTGCGGCATGATCGAGGAGCCCGTGGTGTAGGCCTCGGGCAGCGCGACGAAGGAGAATTCCTGCGTATAGAACAGCAGCAGGTCGGTGGCGAGGCGGCCCAGGTCCTGCATCAGCAGCGTCGTCTCGAACAGCAGCTGCGCTTCGGCCTTGCCGCGGGAGAGCTGCACCGCCGTCACCGGCTCCTGGGTGCTCGCGAATCCCAGCGCGCGCGTCGTGGCGTTCCGATCGAGCGCCAATCCCGGCGTGCCATAGCCGGCCGCTGATCCGAGCGGATTGACGCCGGCGCGGCGTTGCACGGCGCGCAGGCCCTCCGCGTCGTCACGCAGCTCGGCGGCGAAGCCGCCGGCCCACAGCGCCACCGAACTGGGCATGGCCTGCTGCATGTGCGTGTAGCCGGGCAGGCCGATCGTGCCCTGGCGCTGCGCCAGCCGATCGAGCGCGGCCGCGACGGCCTCGGCGCCGGAGGCCAGCTGCGCGAGCGCCTCGCGCATGTACAGGCGCAGGGCGGTGAGCACCTGGTCATTGCGCGAGCGGCCCAGGTGAATACGCGCGCCGGCCGCGCCGATGCTGTCCGTCAGGCGCCTTTCGAGCGCGCTCTGGCCGTCCTCGTCGCCAAGCTCGATGCGCCACTCGCCGCGCGCGTGCGCCGCGCCCAGCGCAGCGAGGCCCGCGCAGATCGCGCCGCAGTCGGCCGCGCTGAGCAGGCCCTGCCCCTGCAGCATCTGCGCATGGGCGATGGAGGCGCGCACGTCGCAGGACACCAGCCGTTCATCGAGTGCGTGGTCCTCGCCGGCGGTGAATTGCAGCACCCGCTCGTCCAGCGGCGCTCCCTTGTCCCACAGTCTGCTCATGCGGCCTCGAAGCAGGAACCACGGGCAATGATAGTCCGCCGGGCTGTGGAACCGAAACCGGCTGCAGGGCACCGCGGCGGCATGCGTGCGGCTCCGCCTAGAGGGCTCCGCCGCCGGCGGATTCCTGTTCTGCGGGCGTCAGCACCTGGATGTCAGCGACCACGAGCGTTCCCGTGCCCTCGTTGGTGAAAACCTCGGCGAGTATGCTGTCGGGCGAGCGATAGCCGATCACGTGCACGCGCTGCACGCCGCCGCGAATGGCATCCTCGATCGCCTGGGCCTTGGGCAGCATGCCATCAGCGAGCTTGCCCTGCGCGCGCATGCGGGCGAGCCCGGCCAGGTCGATGTAGGAGACGACCGAGCCCGGATCGGCGACATCCTCGAGGATGCCCGGGGCGCCCGTGCACAGGATGAGCTTCTCGGCCTGCAGCGCGGCGCCGATCGCCGCCGCCACCGTATCAGCGTTGATGTTCAGCAGCTGGCCCCCGGAGTCGGCCGAGAGCGGGCTGATCACCGGCATCAATCCGGCGTCGAGGTGCTTGCGGATCACGCTGGTATCGATCCTATCGATGTCGCCGACAAAGCCGAAGTCGACGGTCTCGGTGTCCGTGGACTTGAGCCTGACCGGCGGGCGTCGATGCGCCTGCACCAGGCCGGCGTCCACACCGGACAGTCCAACCGCGTCGATCTGCAGCTCGCGGCAGATCGCGAGTATCCGCGTGTTGATCAGTCCGTTGAGCACCATCGAGGTCGCGTCGATGGATTTCTCATCGGTGATCCGCCGTCCCTGCACCATGCGGGTGGGCACGCCCATCGCCTCGCTGACGGCGGTCAGCTGCGGGCCGCCGCCGTGCACCATCACCACGCGCACGCCCAGATAGTGCAGGATCGCGATCTGCTCGACCAGCGCGCGCGTCAGCTCGGCATCGCCGAAGACGCCACCGCTGGCCTTGACGACGAAGATCCTGCCCTTGTACAGGCGGATGTAGGGCGCCGCGCCGCGCAGCGCGCGGATCGTGGCCACCTGTTCAGTTCGATGCAGTTTCATGTTGAGGCAGGGCTCCAGCGCTACGGATAAGAGAGGATTGCGGCAGGATATGCCGATTCAGGATTTGAGCAGGCGGTGCAGCACGGCCATCTGCGCCGGCAGGCGGTTGTAGGCCTGGCGCAGCACGAGGCTGCGCGGGCCGTCGAGCACCTCGTCCGCGATCGCCGAGTTGCGTCGCACCGGCAGGCAGTGCATCACGCGGCAATCGGGCGCGCTGCGCGCGAACCAGTCCGGGCGCACGCACCAGTGCCCGAGTTCGCGCCGCGCTTCCAGATCGGCCTCGGCATCGCCATAGTGCGCAGTGCTGCCCCACTCCTTGGCATACAGCACGTGCGCGCCTGCGAGTGCGGATTCGCGGTCGGTCGTTTCACTCACGCTGCCGCCGCTCACCGCCGCCGCCGCGCGCGCGCGCTCCATGATGGCCGGCGGCAACGCGAAGCCGTCGGGGCGCAGCACGATGACCTCCATGCCGCGCATCGCCGCCATGTGCACAATCGCCGCCGGAACCGCCAGGGGCAGTGCCCGCGGATGCATCGCCCAGCTCAGCACGAAACGGCGCCGGCCGGCGCCCGGCAGTTCATCGAGCGTCTTCCAGTCGGCCAGCGCCTGGCAGGGATGGTTGATCGCCGATTCGAGATTGACGAGCGGCCGGTCCACCAAGGCAGCCATCGCCCCGAACTGCCGGTCCGCCAGATCGCTCGCGAGGTCCTTGCCCTCCGCAAAGGCACGGATGCCCAGCGCATCGCAGTAGGAGGCGAGCACGGGGAGCCCCTCGCGGATGTGCTCGGCGGCGGCGCCATTCATCACCACGCCCTCGCGCGTCTCCAGCTGCCAGCTGCCCTGGCCGGGCGTGATGACAAAGGAGGAGCCGCCCAGGCGCGCCATGCCGGACTGGAACGAGGCGAGCGTGCGGAGCGAGGGATTCAGGAACAGCAGTCCCAGCACCTTGCCGGCCAGCGCCTGCGGCTCCGGGTGCTGCTCCAGCCGGCGGGCGAGGGCGAGGAGCTCCTGCACCTCGGGTGTGCCCAGCTCAGCCAGATCGACGAAGCGCTGCATGGATTCAGGTCCACCCGGCCGCGGGTGCCGTGAGGCCGGTGTCCTGCGGGAACCCCAGGAGGCGGTTCATCCATTGCATGGCGCCCCCGGCGGCGCCCTTGTTCAGGTTGTCGAGCACGCTCATCACCGCCACCGTGCGGCCGTCGCTGGCTACCCCCAGGCGCGCATAGTTGCTGGCGACGATCTCCTTCAGACGCGGCGGATCCTCGCTGACGGTGACGAAGGGCGAGTGCCCGTAGTACTCGCGCAGCCGTGCGAGCAGCAGCGCGCGTTCCACCGGCTGCTTCAGCACCGCCTGGACGGTGGCGTGTATGCCGCGTGCAAAGGGGCCGGAATGCGGTACGAAGGCAAACTGCGCCTGCACGCCCGCGGCCGCCCGCGCGCAGGCGGCCACTTCAGCCGCATGGCGGTGCGCCAGCGGGTTGTAGGCATACAGATCGCTGTGCCGCGTCGGATGATGCGTGCCCTCGGTCGGCTTGCGGCCCGAGCCGCTGCTGCCGGTCACGGCCGAGACAAACAGCTGCGGCTCGATGAGATCGAGGGCCAGCAGGGGGACCGCGGCCAGCAGTATGGCGGTGGCGAAGCATCCGGGGTGAGCGGCGTGGGGCGTGCGGATCGAGGCCAGGTGCTCGGGCACGGCGCAGCTGAATTGCCCGAGGCGCGCAGGTGCGCCGTGCGGGTGTTGGTACACGGCCTGGTATTCCGCCGCCGTCGCATAGCGGAAGTCCGCCGAGATATCCACGACCCGCGGCGCGTGGCCGGATTGTTCCGCGACCGTGAGGAGCGAGTCGATGAGAGCGGCCGAGACGCCGTGCGGCGCGGCCCCGAAAATGGCGGCCGTGCGCTCGCGGCGCACGAGGGCCGCAATCTGCGCCTGCGACTGGAACAGCGTGTCGGGGTAGGTGGCCGCAAGGTGCGGAAAGGCTGCCGCCACCGATGCGCCGGGACTCCCGTCAGAGAGTATGCCGGCCAGTTCGAGCTGCGGATGGGCCGCGATGAGCCGCAGCAGCTCGCCGGCCACGAGGCCCGTGCCGCCGAGCACGATGGTCGGTACGCGAGCCAAGGGCTACTCGCTGGCGCCGACGGCGCTGGCGCGTGCACCGAGCCCCACCGCCTCGATGATCGCATCCCCGAGCGGGGCAGGGTTGCTGATCGCGTTGCAGGCCGGCACCTTGAGCTGCTGCTCGATGATGTCGACACCCACCTGGTTGTCGGTGGACGGCCCGGTCACCATGCAAGGCTCGATGTGAAATCGTTCCCGCAGCAGCTTCACGCCGCCCCAGGCCGCGACCGGATCGTTGGCCGACAGCACCACGCCGGTGAGCGCCTGGCGGATGTCCGCGCTGCCGAGGATGGCGTCGACCCCGTAGGTGCCGAGCAGCCCGTCCCCGAGCTCGAATACGATCACGTCGGGTTTGCCGGCGGCCAGCTCGCTGAGCATCGTGCGGGTGAGCGCCGGGCCGGTGCGCGCGGACGTGGTGACGACGCCCAGGTCCGTGAAGATCATGGTCTTGCGCGCCCCGGCATCCTCGAACGCCATGATGTCACGCCGCAGCGAAACGCCCGTGGCCTTGAACGCATCCACCATCAGGCCGCGATGGCGCATGCGCGATACGATCGCCGCCGCCGCGGCGGTCTTGCCCGCCTCCATGCAGGTGCCCGCGAGCGCCACCACGGGCACGCCGCGCACCTCGAGCGGGGCCTCGAAATTCAGCCGGCGGAAGCCCACGCGCGCCGGCACGCCGATGCGCTCTCCCAGGTAGGGAAACTGCAGCACCACGCCCAGCACACGGCAGTCGAAGGGCTTGCCCTTGTCGGGGGTGGCTGAATCGCACACGCCCATGACGCCGCCGATGTTGAGCATCTGGATGACATCGCCGGGCCGGAGCGATTCGGGCACGTGCCCTGAATAACCGAACAGGGCCTTGCGCGGCCCGAGCGCGCCGACCACCACGTCGCCCTTGGCGACCTTGGCCATGCGCCCGCTGGTCAGCTCGAGCGTGTTGTAGCTCGACTTGTTGTTGAGGATCTCGGCGACGATCACCACGCCTTCCTCCGCGATGATCTCATCGGCGATGCGCAGCTCGTGGCCGAGCGTGCAGGCTTGGGTGATCGAGGCGATCTTGTCGACGACGACGGTCTTCATCCTGGCGGTGCTCCCGGAAGCTGCTGTGCGGCCAGTTCACCGGCACGGCGGTGAAACACGCCGGTCAGGGCCACGATCTTCGAAAATCCCAGCGCATCGACGGGCGTCCATTCGCCCGCCGATTCGCCGTACACGCCCTTGGAGGCATTCATCAGCGAATAGGGTGACTCGACGCCCTCGACGAACATCGCCCCCGGCCGGAACAGCAGGTGCACCAGGCCCGATACGCGCTGCTGCGAGGACAGGAGCAGGGCCTCGATGTCGCGGCACACCGGGTCGAGGAGCTGCCCCTCGTGCACCCAGTCGCCATAGGAGAGGGCGAGGCTCTCCTTGATGCGCTGCTGGCGCGGCGTGAGCACCAGCTTCTCGAGCTCGCGATGCGCATTGAGCAGCACTTCGGCCGCCGGCGCCTCGAAGGCCACGCGGCCCTTGGTGCCAATGATGGTGTCCCCGAGGTGGATGCCGCGGCCGATGCCGAAGGGAGCGGCCAGGCCCTCGAGCCGCTCGATGATCTCCACCGCTCCGAGCGCCTGGCCGTCCAGGCCTGCAGGCCGACCCTGCTCGAAGCGCAGCGTGTGATGCTGCGGCAGCGCCGGTTGCGTGAAGGCGTCCTTCGACAGCACCCAGGCGCTCTCCGGAATGCTGCCCTTCGAGCTCAGCGTCTCCGTGCCGCCGATCGTCACGCCCCACAGGCCGCGATTGGTGGAGTAGGCGGCGCCGTAGGGCGGTACGGGGAGCTGGCGCACGCGCAGGTACTCCAGTTCCCCCGCTCGCTTGAAGGCGCGGTCGCGCACCGGCGCGATGATCTCCAGCTCGGGCGCGAGCGTGCGCAACGCCACCTCGAAGCGTACCTGGTCATTGCCGGCGGCCGTGCAGCCGTGCGCGATGGAATTGGAGCCGAGCTGGCGCGCCATCAGCGCGATGGTCTGCGCCTGCATCACGCGCTCGGCGCCGACACACAGCGGATACAGCTGGCCGCGGCGCACGTTGCCCATGATCAGGAAGCGCAGCACCTGCTCGAAGTAGTCGGCGCGCGCATCGATCTGGTGGTGCTCGATCGCGCCCAGCGCGCGGGCGCGCTCCCCGAGCGTGCGCGTCGCGGCCGCATCAATGCCGCCGGTGTCCACCGTGACCGTGATCACGGGCCGCTGGTGGTTCTCGGCGAGCCACGGCACCAGGAACGAGGTGTCCAGGCCACCGGAATATGCGAGGACGATGGGCCTGGCGCCCGCACGCGGAGCGGTGGCTGACATGTTTAGACTCGGAAGAGCGCGCGCAGGCGCTCGATGAGCGCCTGCTGGCC
>JANXYA010000189.1 GCA_025350345.1 Gammaproteobacteria bacterium | reverse complement strand
CGGGCGGCGGAACTTGCCGTCCCAGGAGTGGGCGAATTCATGCGCGATGTCGTCCCGACGCGCCAGCTTGTTGTCCCAGTCACTGAATTCATCGGCGGAAAAACCATATTCGGCCGAGCACTGGTGCTCCAGGGTAATGTCGTCGCTCAGGGTGTCGCTCAGCGAGTAGAGAAAATCGTAGTGCGGAAAATGCTGCGAGCCAAACAGTTTGTAGGCCTGCTGCACCAGGAAACGGTGCATCGTCACCAACTCCGGCTTGAGCTCCGTGAGCTCGGGCCGTTCGGCGAACACATCCAGGTGCACCGCCGGCTGCTCGCCGGGTGCCAGATCGTAGCGCTTGAAGTAACGGCCTGCCTGGAGCGGTGAATCGATAAGCGTGTCAACCGGGACCGGCCGAAAAGTGGTGACCGCGCCCGCGCTCGCAGCCAGATCGAGCGCACTCGCATTGCTCCAGCCAGGCGGCAGCGTGAGCCGCGCGGCCACGGAAATGCGCCGCGCGAAGTACCCGGCCGGATAGAGCAGCACGGTGTTCCAGTCCAGGGCGAGTAGATCTTGGGTGACCACCACCGGTCCTACCTCGCCTCGCACCGGTGACAGGTACTGAAAATCGACTTCGATGTTCGTGACGCCCTTTGGCACCGCGATGTGAAACGCAAACACGTTGACGGTGTCGCGCACCCAGTCGAGCGAGGCGCCGCCCGCGTGCACCACAAGTCCAGCCAGCGAACTGATCGTTCCTTGGGGCGCGTGGGTGCCCGGAAGCCATTGCGGATAGAGCAGCACCAGATCGGCCGGTCCCGGGACCGGGAGCGGAATGGATTCATGCACGTTGAAAATGCGATGAGCCAGGTCGGTCGCATCGACGCTCAGCTCTACGACGCCGGGATAAACGCTATCACGTGGCTCAGGGATCGAGGCCGCGGCGCGCACTGGCTGCGCTTCCGGCACGGCCGCTGCCACCGGCGCTGCTGGCGCCAGGCTCCAGCCCAGGCACCAGGCCAGAAACCAAGCCAGGAACGCCCGCTGTAGAATACGCATTGCCGCTCCCCCGTTAGTGGCCAGGCGCCCATCATGGCGCAGCTCCGGGGAGAGCGTAAAGGCGGGGGCCGGAACCGCCGGGAAATGACCCCAGCGATCCGGAACCAGGTGCCGTTACGGTTCTTCTGGGGGTGGAATCTGCGCCGCCGCCGGCAGCGCCGGCTGCGCCCGAAATTCCACCCCCAGGGCCCGCACGATGCTCAGGATCGTCTCGAAGCGTGGCGAGGCCCCCGGCGACAGGGACCGGTACAGGCTCTCGCGCCTCAGGCCGGCGCGCCTGGCTACCTTGCTCATGCCGCGCTTCACCGCAATCTCGCGCAGCACCTGCAATACCCGGTCCGGGCTTTGACGCTCCAGCGCCACGGTCAGGAACTGAGCTGCATTTTCCGGTCGCATGGCATTGCCTCCTGTACTGCGGGCCTCAGAACTTGGCCGTAAAGGCAATGAACAGCTGGCGGCCCAGCATGTCGTAGGTCGAATAGGTGTTCGCAGCGCCGCCGCTGACGATCTCGACCGTGCCCAGCGGCGGGTCCTTGTCCAGGAAGTTGTTGATGCCGCCGCGCATTTCGAGAGTCTTACCCACCTTCCAGGTTGCTGCCAGATCGAAATAGTTGAACGCCGGGAATACCGCGCCCCACTGCTTGTAGGCGCCAAACTCCGCGAAATGCAGGGATGGATCGGAGTCGTTGCCGTCGAACTTCACACTACCGATGTAGCGCCACGTCAGGGACGGCGTTACCTTCCAGGGCGTAAGCCAGGTGGTCCGCAGGATATGGTGCCACTTCGGATTGATCGTCTGGCAGGTGGAGCCGTACAGGCCCGCGCAGTCATAGACATGAGCACCTGGAAGCGGTTGCGTCTTCTGCGTCAGCAGCGCGGCGCCATTGAGCGTAAACGCCAGCGAACCCCAGCGCTGCGCCAGGTCCACTTTATAAGAACTCTGCACGTCGACGCCGCTGGTCTCGGCCGCTCCGATATTCAGATTGGTCTGGACGATGTAGCCGCCGCCATCGATAGTGGCGCCCGTCAGGCTTCCCGTGTTGTGCTGGCGGACAATCTGACTGCAGTAGGTCGGATCGTTGTTGTTGAGGCAGGTCGAGAGTATGACGTTGGCCGGAATGACGTTGATCTCATCTTCGATCCTGATGTGGAAGTAGTCGATGCTGCCGGTGAAATTCGGCAGCGCGCGCGGCTTGAACGTCAGGCCATACGAATAGGTGGTGGCCCGCTCCGGCTTCAATCCGGCATTGCCGCCGGTCTTCTGCGACAGCTGGCCGAGGATTGCCGGCGGTATGTGGTTGGTCGTGCCGCCATTCCCGTACTGCTGCGTGAACTGCGCCCGTTCCGAGGCCGGGACGGAATGCAGGCAGTCCGCCAGCGAAGCAGTGGCCGGAACTATATTGTTGTTGGCATCGCGCGTGGCTGAACAGGGATCGTCGCCGAGCTGAATCAAACCCACCAGCGGGCCGTTGAACA
>JANXYA010000186.1 GCA_025350345.1 Gammaproteobacteria bacterium | reverse complement strand
GGCCGCCCGCGCCGTTTGCACGAGGCGCTCAGGCATGGGCTCGCGAAGCTGCGGGCCGAAGCTCGCCGCCAGGCGGGCACGCAAGGCGCGTTGCCCCGCGACGCTGCGCGCCAACGCCGGATCGGCGGCCATCGCCAGTTCAAATCGCGCCCTTGCCTCGGCATCGAGCTCGCCGTCCACATAGGCCATCAGCTGTTCATATTCAGGCGTCATGCTCGCACCTTGACTCCTCTAGCTCCTGGGCTCAGGCGAGCGCGTTGGCCAGCGCATCGCGCCCGCGCGCCAGTCGGCTGGTCAGCGTTCCGATCGGGACGCCCAGCGCCTGGGCCGCCTCCTTGTAAGAAAGGCCCTCCACGAGCACCAACAGGACCGCCATCCGCTGGTCCTCGGGCAGCGCCTGCAGCGCGGCCTCGATCGCCAGGGCCTCGAGTTGCTGGTCGGCGCCACCGACGGTGCTCCCGGCCCCAGCCTCCTCCTCCAGCAGCACTTCGCCCCGTCGCCGGCGCGTCCGCAGCTCATCGATCCACGCGTTGCGCATGATGCCGAACAGCCAGCTGTCCAGGCGCGTGCCCGGCTGCCATTGCTGCCAGCGCTGCAAAGCGCGCTCGAGCGCCAGCTGCACGAGGTCATCGGCGTCAGCCGGTACGCGTGCGAACCCGCGCGCGACGCGGCGCAATCGCGGCAGCAGGGCCACGAGCTGCTCGCGAAATGCCGCCAGCTCCGCAGTCTGCTCAGCCCTCATCGGTATATACGCCTGGCGCCCGGCATTTATTCCTGCCATTGCTGGATTGATTCCGCCGCGTGAGACGTTAACTTAGCAGCCATGTCGCCTGCACCACCAGCCTCGCCAGTCAGCCACCGGGCGCGGTTGTGCCGCGGCGCAGCGTTGGTCCTGACCTTGTGCGCTGGCCGGCTCGACGCACAGATCGGGCTGCCACCCCTGCCGGTACCTGTGCCCTCGCCCGGGCAGATCATCGATCGGGCGACGCACTCCATCGCCGACACCCAGGACAGTATCGTTGATTCAATAATCGGTGCCAGGGCAGAGGCGGCACGCGCGCTGATACGCCAGCACCGCGCGCTGATCGAATCCGACCCCGATGGGGCTCCGATCGTGCGCGCCGAGCTGCTGGCCTACGCACCTGACGCGGCGGCACTGCAAGGCGCCATGGCGGCGGGATTCGAAATCGTGCAGCGCGAGACTCTCGGGGGGTTGGACGGCGAACTCATCACGCTGCGCGGACCGCACGGCCTGTCGACCCGGCGTGCCCTCGCAAAGCTGCGCCGTATCGATCCGGCCGGAGTTTACGACTACAACCACATTTACTGGCCGACGGGTAACACAGTGCAAGCAGCACCGATCGCCGCGGCCGCTGCGCCGCCGCCCTCGCCATCGGCGGGTGCACGCATCGGGATGATCGACTCAGGCATCGATCTCACTCACCCGGCGCTGGCGCAGAGCCACGCCGAGCAGCTCGGCTGCGATGGGCACGCCGTCCCCGCCGCGCATGGCACTGCGGTGGCCTCGCTGATCGCCGGCAGCGCGGCGAATTTTCGTGGCGCGCTGCCTGGCGCACGCTTGATCGCTGTCGACGTGTATTGCGCGGACGTCACGGGCGGATCCACGGATCGGGTAGCCCTCGCCTTCGCAGTGCTGACGCAGGCCGGAGTAAAGGTGATCAACGTCAGCCTGGTCGGGCCACGAAACACTACGCTGGCGCGCGTGGTTGCAGCCGTGCAGGCGCGCGGCGTGCTGGTGGTCGCCGCCGTCGGCAACGACGGCCCGGCCGCGCCGCCCCTGTACCCGGCAGCCCTTCCCGGCGTCATCGCAGTGACCGGCGTTGATGCCCGCGACCAGGTGCTGCCCGAAGCGGGCCGCGGCAGCCACGTGCTCTTTGCAGCGCCCGGTGCCGAGCTGCGCGCGGCCGACCTGGTGCATGGCTACGCCATCGTGCGTGGCACCTCCTACGCCGCACCGATCGTCGCGGGTCTGCTGGCAGGACTGCTGGGGCCAGAGCCCGACGGTGGCACGCAAGCGTTGCAGGCCTTGATCGCCACCGCCCGTGACCTCGGTCCGCGCGGCCGGGATCCCGTCTACGGCTATGGATTGGTCGGTGAAGCGGTGCGCTCAGCGCGCCTGCAGTGACTGTTGCACATAATCCCTGCTCAGGGCCGCGTGGAAGAAATGCCCGCCACCGCTCGTTGTACCTGTTGAAGGCCGCGGGAGTTCCCGGCCGCAAACAGGAGTAGACCCATGAAGACCAATCTGACGATCGCTGCGCTTGCGGCAGTCCTGAGTCTTGCCGTCGCGCCCGCCAACGCCCAGCTGCTGGGTGGCGGAGTCGGCGGCATGCTCGGTGGCCACGGCAACTTCGGCAATGGCAACTTAGCTGGCAACGGCAACTTCGCCGGCGCCGGCCAGATCGGCGGCGATCTGGATGGAGCCACGAGCACCACTCACGGGCTGGGCACGCGTGCCGCGACGACGGGCAATGCTGCGACCAGCGATTCCGGGAAGGCCGGCAAGAAGGCCGTTGGGAAAGCGGGCACGACTGAGGCGACCACGCAGCAGGCTGCTGCGAGCTCGAGTGCTGCGGCCACCAGCACGCCGATGCCGGCGCCACCGACCGCGGCTTTCGGCACGAGCGGTTCAGGCAGCCAGCACGCCGGGCTCTCCAGCCCGAGCGCTCCCGTCGCAGTCGGCAGTGGTGCCAGCTCGGCGCAAGGCGTGAATGCCGGCTCGGACTCCGGCATTGCAGCGCAGTCGGACCGTCACGGCGACGTCTCCGGCAGCGCTACACGCTGAACGACCGGCCGTAGGCCGGATCGATGCGCCGCACGGATCCTTACAGCGATCCGTGCGGCGCAGCTTTAGTCGGCGGCCACCGCTGGCTATACTGCCGCCCCCTTCCCAGCCGTGACCTGCACCATGTCCAACAGCTTCCTGTTCACGTCGGAATCGGTATCGGAGGGCCATCCGGACAAGGTCGCGGACCAGATTTCCGACGCCGTGCTGGATGCCATTCTCAGCCTCGATCCGGGCGGCCGCGTGGCCTGCGAGACGCTGGTCAAGACCGGCGTGGTCATCGTGGCGGGCGAAGTGACGACTTCCGCCTGGATCGATCTGGAGGCACTGGTGCGCCGCACCGTGCTGGGCATCGGCTACAACAGCTCCGACATGGGTTTCGACGGCGCCAGCTGCAGCGTGCTCAACATCATCGGCAAGCAGTCCCCCGATATCGCCAGGGGCGACGATCGCAGGTCCAAGCGCCGCCAGGGGGCGGGCGATCAGGGCCTGATGTTCGGTTACGCCACCAATGAAACGAAAGTGCTGATGCCGGCGCCGATCACGCTGGCCCACGGCCTCGTCAAGCGCCAGGCGCAGGTGCGCAAGCGCGGACGGCTCCCCTGGCTGCGACCGGACGCCAAGAGCCAGGTTACCCTGCGCTACGAAAACGATCGGCCTGTGGGCATCGAGGCGGTCGTGCTTTCCACCCAGCACAGCAACGAGGTCTCCACGAAGCAGCTGCGCGAGGCGGTGATGGAGGAGATCATCAAGCCGGTGCTGCCCAGGCGCTGGCTCGACAAGCACACGCAGTACCATATCAATCCGACCGGCCGCTTCGTGGTCGGCGGCCCTGTCGGCGATTGCGGGCTCACCGGCCGCAAGATCATCGTCGACACCTACGGCGGCTTTGCGCGCCACGGCGGCGGCGCGTTTTCCGGCAAGGATCCTTCGAAGGTCGACCGCTCGGCCGCCTACGCGGCACGCTATGTGGCCAAGAACCTGGTCGCCGCCGGCATCGCCGAGCGCTGCGAGGTGCAGGTGTCCTACGCGATCGGCGTCGCCGAACCGACTTCGATCATGGTGGATGCCTTCGGCACCAGCGCACTGTCGCGCGAACAGCTGACCGAGCTGGTGCGCCGCCATTTCGACCTCACGCCCTACGGCCTGCGCGTGATGCTCGATCTGGCGCGGCCGATTTACCTGCAGACGGCCGCCTACGGCCACTTCGGCCGCGAGGAGCCGGGCTTCACCTGGGAACGAACGGACCGGGCCGAGGCCCTGGCGGCCGCCGGTCGCAGAATGGCGCGCCGGGTAGCCAAAGAGCGCTAGTCCTGGGGTATAATTTCATCCATCGACGTGCGGGCCGCCCGCACGCCGGTGCGCCAAGGAGCGTTGCGACAGAGGATTGCTCTGCCAGGCTTGGCGCATCGTGGCTATGAAGCCAACGGCGCTCACTACCTTAGCTATTGAACTTAAGGAGTGCCAGACGCCATGAACGCCACCATTAGACCCGTCACCGAGAGCCGCGATTACCGCGTGGCCGACCTTGGGCTCGCCGACTGGGGCCGCAAGGAGATCGCCATCGCGGAGACCGAGATGCCCGGACTGATGGCCATCCGCGAGGAATTTGCGCCGCTCCAGCCGCTGCGCGGCGCACGCATCACCGGCTCGCTCCACATGACGATCCAGACTGCGGTGCTGATCGAGACGCTCCAGGCGCTCGGTGCCGAGGTGCGCTGGGCCTCGTGCAATATCTTCTCCACCCAGGATCATGCCGCCGCGGCCATCGCCGCGCAGGGCACGGCCGTGTACGCCTACAAGGGCGAAACGCTCGAGCAGTACTGGGATTTTACGCACCGGATCTTCGAGTGGCCGAACGGCGCCCACTCCAACCTGATCCTCGATGACGGCGGCGATGCCACGCTGCTGCTGCACCTGGGCACCAAGGCGGAGCAGGATCCCAGCGTGCTGCATCACCCCGGGAGCGAAGAGGAGACCGCGCTGTTCGCCTCGATCCTCGCCACGCTCAAGCGCGATCCGCGCTGGTATTCCACGCGCCTGAAGGCGATCCGCGGCGTATCCGAGGAGACCACGACCGGCGTGAAGCGCCTCTACCAAATGGCCCGTGATGGCGAGCTCGCCTTCCCCGCGATCAACGTCAATGACTCGGTGACCAAGAGCAAGTTCGACAATCTCTACGGCTGCCGCGAGTCGCTCGTCGATGGCATCAAGCGCGCCACCGACGTGATGATCGCCGGCAAGATCGCGGTGGTCGCCGGCTACGGCGATGTCGGCAAGGGCTCGGCGCAGGCGCTGCGCGCGCTCTCGGCCCAGGTCTGGGTCACCGAGATCGACCCGATCTGCGCCCTGCAGGCGGCGATGGAGGGCTACCGCGTGGTGACCATGGACTATGCGGCCGACAAGGCCGACATATTCGTGACCGCCACCGGCAACCTGCACGTGCTCACGCACGAGCACATGGTGCGCATGAAGAACAACGCGATCGTCTGCAACATCGGCCACTTCGACAATGAGATCGACTGCGCCTCCCTCAAGGCCTATCCGTGGGAGAACATCAAGCCGCAGGTCGATCACGTCATCTTTCCCGACGGCAAGCGCCTCATCCTGCTGGCCGAGGGGCGGCTCGTGAACCTGGGCTGCGGCACCGGCCACCCGAGTTATGTGATGAGCAGCTCCTTTGCCAACCAGGTGCTGGCGCAGATCGAACTGTGGGCGCATCACACGCAGTACGCGGTGGGCGTGCACGTGCTGCCGAAGCTGCTCGACGAGAAGGTGGCAAAGCTCCAGCTGGTGCGGCTCAACGCCCAGCTCACCGAGCTGAGCGACCGCCAGGCGCGCTACATCGGCGTTGATCGGCAGGGCCCGTACAAACCCGATCATTACCGTTATTGATGAACTGATGCCGCTTTGCGACAGCCGTCCGGCGGCTGTTTAACATCATCGGCGGCTATACCTTCAGAACTGTGGAGCGCGTCGGCAGTCCCATCCAGCATGGGTTCCGCGAAGTTGAAGCAGATCACCTGCCGGCCGTGGTGTGGCCGGTAACATGGGCGCAATGAACGACGATATTCGCCTGCTGCAGTTCACCGACCCGCACCTCGTGGCGCAGGCCGACGGTGCCCTGCGCGGCATCGTCACGCGCGCCTCGCTCCAGAACGTGCTGCGTCACGCCCGGGCGCACCACTGGAACGCCGATGCCCTGCTGCTGACCGGCGACCTGGTCAACGACGATCCCGGCGGCTATGCGGTCGTGCGCGAGCTGTTTGGCGATCTGGGCAAGCCCGTCTGGTGCCTGCCCGGCAACCATGACGATGCGGAGCTCATGCGCCGGGAACTGGCGGGTGCGCCATTTCAGGTCGGGGGTTTCCATGACCTGGGCGCCTGGCGCATCGTGATGGTGGACAGCTGCGTGGCCGGTCAGGCGCACGGACGCGTGAGCGCGGCCGAGCTGGCGCGACTGGATGCGAACCTGGCGGGTGCCGGCGAGCGGCACGTGCTCCTCGGCCTGCACCACCATCCGGTCCGCATGGGCAGCCGCTGGATCGATTCCGTCGGGTTGCAGAACGCCGATGAGTTCTTCGCCGTGACCGATCGCCACCCGCAATTGCGCGCGATCGTCTGGGGCCACGTGCACCAGAGCTTCGACACCCATCGCAAGGGCGTGCGCCTGCTGGCCGCGCCCTCGACCTGCGCGCAGTTCCTGCCGCACGCGGATCAGTTCGCGATCGACCCGAGCCTGCCCGGATACCGGCGCCTCTGCCTGCATCCGAACGGGAGCCTCGACACCGAGGTCCTGCGCGTACCCCATCAGTCGGGCGCGAACTCGGTCCGGCACGCCGTCGGCGGCTAGGGCTGCCCGGGCCCGCAGGCGCGGGTGCCTCAGTCCCGCAGCTCTTCCGGCACTTCGATCAGCGGCGCCAGTCGGCGCATGCGCTCCTGCGGATCATCCAGCTCCAGCAGTTCCTGCTGCACGGCGCGCTCGAGCGGCAGGAGCTCGGCCAGGCGATCGGCGACCCAACCGGCGTCATCGAGATTCACCTGCAGGAGCTGCCCGGTGCCGCCGAGCTCCTTAAGGACGCGCCCCAGCACTCGCGCCACCGGCCGATGCTCCGCCGCCAGCGCGCTCGGCGGCGAACCGGCAAGCCATTCGATCGTGCCCAGGTGCAGGCCATCGCCCTGCTGGCGCCGCGAGCACAGCCGGAAACGGCGCGCACCGCGGCACATCAGCCCGAGCAGTCCGTCGGGCAGGGTGTTGAAATCGATGATGCGCGCGGTGGTGCCGACCTCGGCCATGGCCGCTACCGCGCCGCTCTCAGCGCCGTCAGTGATCAGCACCACGCCAAACTCACCGCCCTCGCTCATGCAGCGGCCCAGCATGTCGACGTAGCGGGGCTCGAAGATGCGCAGCGGCAGCAGGCCGCCCGGAAACAGCACGGTACGGAGCGGGAACAGGGCCAGCTCAGGCATGGGCGCCGCGCGCCGCGAGCGCGCCGAGCAGACGCTCGTGCAGGCCCCCGAATCCCCCATTGCTCATCAGCAGCGCGTGATCGCCCGCGTGCAGCTCGCCGCGCAGGCCGGCCAGCAGTGCCTCCATGTCGTGAACCACGTGGGCACGCGCGCCGAGCCCGGCCAGCGCGGCCGCGGCATCCCAGCCCAGCTCCGGCCCTGCGTACAGCCAGACGCTGTCCGCGTCGCGGAGCGAGTCGGCCAGCGTGTCGCGATGGACGCCCGTGCGCATGGTGTGGGAGCGCGGCTCGAGCACCGCGACGATGCGCCCGGCTCCCACGCGCCGGCGCAGGCCCTCGATCGTGGTCGCGATCGCGGTCGGGTGATGCGCAAAATCATCGTACACGCGCACGCCGCCGGCCGTCCCCTTCAGTTCCATCCGCCGGCGCACGCCGGCGAAACTCGCCAGCGCCGTGCAGGCGCGCTCGGGCGTCACGCCGGCGTGGCGCGCCGCGCTGATCGCAGCCAGGGCGTTATCGACATTGTGCAATCCGATCAGCGCCCAGCGCACCACGCCGACGGGCGTGTCGGCGAGGCGCACGGTGAATTCCGAGCCATCGCCCTGCGGCGGCAACTGTGCCGTCCAGACGGCCGGCGCGCCCGGCGGGTCCGTCGTGGTGGTGCGCGGCTCCGCCGCGCTGCGCGCAAAGCGCTCCACGCCGCTCCAGCAACCCTTCTGCAGCACGCGCTCCAGGCTGGCCTCGCCCGCCCTGACGAGGATGCGCCCGCCCCCGGGCACGGTGCGCAGCAGCTGATGGAACTGCCACTCGATGGCCGCGAGGTCCGGATAGATGTCGGCGTGATCGTATTCCAGGTTGTTCAGCACCACGGTGCGCGGACGGTAGTGCACGAACTTGGCGCGCTTGTCGAAGAAGGCCGTGTCGTATTCGTCGGCCTCGATCACGAAGTACGGCAGCTCCCCGAGCCGCGCGCTGACCGGGAAATTGCCGGGTATCCCGCCGATCAGGAATCCGGGCGACAGGCCCGCCTCCTCCAGTATCCACGCCAGCATCGCCGCGGTGGTCGTCTTGCCGTGGGTGCCTGCGATGGCGAGCACCCAGCGATCGGCCAGCACCGCCCGCGCCAGCCATTCGGGTCCCGAGGTGTAGGGAATGCCGCGCTCCAGCACGGCCTCGACGACCGGCATGCCACGCGTGCACACGTTGCCCACCACGACGATGTCGGGCCGCGGATCGAGCTGCCCGGCCTCGTACCCCTCGGTCAGCTCGATGCCGAGGGCAGAGAGCTGCGTGCTCATCGGCGGATAGACGTTGCGATCCGAGCCGGTGACCCGGTGCCCGGCCGCGCGGCCGATCGCGGCAATGCCGCCCATGAAAGTTCCGCAGATGCCGAGGATGTGGACGTGCATAATCAGCGCGATTGTACACGCGTGAGTGCACGCGCCTTCAGGACCGAACCTTGCCTGCACCGATCGCTGATTCCGCCGCGCTCTCCGCCGCCGTCGCGCTCATGGCGCCCCACCACTCCGTCGGCCTGGACACCGAGTTCATGCGCGAACGCACCTACTACGCGCAGCTGTGCCTGCTGCAG
>JANXYA010000165.1 GCA_025350345.1 Gammaproteobacteria bacterium | reverse complement strand
CCCGCCTGGGACTGGCGAGCGAGGAACTGCTGCGCGTGCCGGCGGCCGGAAAGCCCACCAAGGATTCGCCATGAGCACTGTAATCAACGCCCGGCATCTCACCAAGCAGTACGGAGCGGTGCGGGCCCTCGATGATGCCAGCTTCAGCATCGAAACCGGCCGGATCGTCGGGCTCATCGGCCGCAATGGCGCGGGCAAGACGACCGCGCTGAAATCCATTCTCGGTCTCACGCAGTGCGGCGGGGAGCTGCGTGTGCTCGATCTCGATCCGCACCGGCAGCGCGACGCGCTGATGCAGCAGGTCTGCTTCATCGCCGATACGGCGGTCCTGCCACGCTGGCTGCGGGTCGATCGCGCCGTCGAATTCATGGCCGGCGTGCATCCGCGCTTCCAGCGCGCGCGCGCCGAGGAATTCCTCGCGCACACCACCATCCGCAGCTCCAGCCGCATCGGCGATCTGTCCAAGGGCATGGTCACGCAGCTCCACCTGGCGCTGATCCTGGCGATCGACGCCCGGTTGCTGGTGCTGGACGAGCCGACGCTCGGCCTGGACCTGCTCTACCGCCGGCAGTTCTACGACACGCTGCTGAACGACTATTTCGACCATGACCGCACCATCCTCCTCACCACGCACCAGGTGGAAGAAGTGGAAAATCTCCTCACCGACGTCCTGTTCATCGACCAGGGCCGCATCGTGCTCGACAGCCCGGTCGAGGACATCGCCACCCGCTTTGCGCAGCTCCAGGTCGCCCCGGCGAATCTCGCCGCGGCGCGCGCGCTTAAGCCCCTGCACGAGCGCGAGCTGATGGGCCGCTACGTGCTGCTGTTCGAGAATCGCGAGCGCGCGGCGCTCGAGCCGCTCGGGGAAGTCGGCACGCCCAGCGTGGCGGATCTGTTCGTCGCCAAGGTCCAGGGAGCCGCGTCATGAAGGCCTTCACCATGCTGCTGCGCCGCGAGTTCTGGGAGCACCGGGTGTTGTGGATCGCGCCGCTCGCGATCGCCGCGGTGATGTTCCTGACCATGCAGGTCTTTGCCGGTTACGTGCACCTCGGTTTCGGCAATGTCGGCTTCGGTGATGCGTCTCCGGCCGGCGGCACCCTGCCACACAGCGCCGCCTACGAGCTGGTCGTGCTGGCCACCGCCACGCCGTTCTACATCGCCGCAGTCATCCTGGCGGTCATCTACCTGCTGGACTGCCTGTACGCCGATCGGCGCGACCGGAGCCTGCTGTTCTGGAAATCGATCCCGGTCGCCGACCACACCGTGGTGCTGTCCAAGCTGTGCGTGGGCCTGCTGCTGATTCCGCTCGGCGCCTGGATCGTCGCCTCGGTCACTACGCTGGCACTGGGCCTGTCCGTGGCGCTGCGCCACGGCCTGGGCCTTGGTGGAGGCGAGGCCCTGACGCAGTGGGGCGGCACGCCGGGCTGGCACATGCTCGGCTGGTTGCGGGCGCTCGCCTACAGCCTGTACCTCACCCTGGCGGCCGTGCTGTGGTACGCGCCGTATGCGGGTTATCTGCTGCTGGTCTCGGCCTGGGCCAAGCGCGCGGTATTCGCCTGGGCCTTCATGCCCCCGGTGCTGCTGACGATCCTGGAGCGGATACTGTTCCATACGGACTACTTCGCGCACTTCACGCAGCGCCCCTTGAGCGGGCTGATACAGCTGATGTTCAGCGATCTGGGCCACCACGATTCCTGGCTCTCGCTCGGGTCCGGCCCTTCGCCGGGCGCCTCGGTCGGCCCCTACCATGGGCTGCCCCTGCAGGCGGATCCAGGCGCGTTACTGGCAAGTCCCTCGCTGTGGGCCGGGTTGCTGATCACGGCGCTGTTCGTCTGGGGCGCCATCGCCCTGCGGCGGCGCGCCGACGCCTGAGAGGGAATGGGATCCCGGATCTATTTTCAATAGAGTTCGTCTATCGCACGCATACAGACTGGTCATTGGTATCCGGCGCGTGCTGGCGGCAGAATGCGCCCACACCAGCTCCAGCTGGTCCGCCAGGAGGCCGCCCATGCACCCGACCCGCAATGATCTGCCCGCCCGCACCCGTGCGCGGCTCGAGAAACTCCTCAACCAGCGCCTCGCCGACGCGCTCGATCTGGAGGCCGCCTCGAAGCAGGCGCACTGGAACGTCAAGGGCCCGAATTTCATCGCCCTGCACGAGCTGTTCGACCAGGTGCACGGCAATATCGAGGAGCAC
>JANXYA010000163.1 GCA_025350345.1 Gammaproteobacteria bacterium | reverse complement strand
CCGCCACTGCGTGCGGCTGGGCAGTACGCCGCCCGGCGGCGCTTCGAAGAGCATGAAGTCGTTGCCCAGCGCGTGCATCTTGGTGAAATCGATACGCACCGGCAAAGCATAGCCGAAAACGCGCGGTGCGGCGCCCGCCTGCCGGGGCGCTAGCGCGTCGCCTTGGTGAGCGCCGCCTCGGCGGCGGCAATCTCGGCCTGGCGCCGGGCGATCTGCTCGCCCACCGGCGGACCCGTGAAGCGGCGCTTCTCGAACGCCAGCCACACGATGCCGGTCAGGACGAGGAACCCGAGCGTCACCCACATGGCCGCCTGATTGGGTGGTTGCACGCCGATGACGAAGATCAGCAGCATGGCCAGGATCGAGAGCACCGCAAACAGCGAGAAGCCGGCGCGGCCCAGGTTCCACGGCCCCATCTTCGGCCACTTCGGCCCGCCGAAGGCGAACAGGCCAAGTGCGATCGGAATGATGAAGGAGAAGAACAGGAAGATCACAGTGCAGGACACGACGATGGAATACACGGGCGTAGCGCCGATGGAGATCACCGAGGAGCCCCACACGAACAGCACCGACAGCACGGCGCCGGCCCAGATCGCGGCATTGGGCGTGCGATGGCGCGGCGACACCCGCGCGAGCGCCCTGGAGAAGGGCAGGCCGCCATCGCGCGAGAAGGCGTACATCATGCGCGAGAGGGAGGTCACGGTGGCCAGCCCGCACAGCACCTGCGCGATGAAGATGATGGCGTAGGTGATCTGCCTGAGCGTTATCGGCACCTGCCGGTCCATCGCCCAGAAAAATACGTTCCAGCCCTGTTTCGCCGCCTCGCCCATGTTGGGGAGCATCAGCACGAAGGCGCACAGGAACAGGTACCCGAACACGCTCGACCAGAGGATCGAGGAGACGATGCCCTTCGGTGCGGACAGTGCCGCATTCCGGGTTTCCTCGGACGTGTGGGCCGAGGCGTCATAGCCGGTGATGGTATACACCGGCAGCAGCAGGCCCAGCAGGAACACCCAGGTTCCCGACACACGCGGCCAGACCGGCGCGGCGCCCGCGGGCAGGCCGGAATAGTTGGCAAAGGTCCACAGGCGCGAAAAATCATGGCTCGGCGCGTAGGCGAAGCACACCACGGCCAGCAGGAGCGATCCGCCGAAGATCAGGTAACCGGAGAAGTCCGTCAGCCGGGCGGTGAGGCTGATGCCGTAGTGATTGATCAGCGCCTGGCCGCCGGTGAGGAAGGCGAGGAAGAGGATGCGGACTGTCGTCGTGTCCGCCATGCCCAGCGACGGGCCAAAGGCCCCGAGGAAGAAATTGTAGGCGCCGACATTGATCGAGCCGAGCACCGTTACGAGACCAAGCAGGTTGAACCAGGCGGTGAGCCAGCCCGTGAAGCGGTTGCCGAGGATCGAGCCCCAGTGGTAGAGGCCGCCGGCCGTCGGGTAGGCCGAGGCGATCTGCGCCATGGCGAGGCCAAACACTGCGGAGATCAGCACGCCCAGCGGCCAGCCCAGGCCGATCGCCGCACCGCCGCCACCGGCGGTGGCCTGCGCCAGCGAATTGATGCCGCCGGCGAGGATGCAGATGATCGAGAAGGAGATGGCGAAATTGGAAAATCGGCCCAGCCGGCGGGTCAGTTCCTGCGCATAGCCCATGCTGTGCAACAGAGTGAGGTCCTCATCCCTCCCCGCATCGGCGCCGGACTGACCTGTCGCGTTCAATGCACCACTCCCGAAGATGGGCGCCGGACCTGGCCGGTGCCGCCACGCTGCTTATTATCCAATGTCACGCTATAGTTGCGCGCAGTAAAGAGGACCCTAAGGCAACTGCAGGGTCCCATGAAACCAAACGGGAGAGGCAAATGCGACAGTTCATCGCTGAGCTCATCGGCACGTTCATTCTGGTGTTCTTTGCCTGCGGCACGGCTGTCATTGCCGGTGCCCAGGTCGGCGTCCTGGGTATCGCACTGGCCTTCGGCCTGGCGCTGATCGCGGCGGCCTACGGGATCGGCTCGATTTCCGGCGCGCACATCAATCCCGCGGTCAGCCTGGGCGCATTCGTGGCCGGCCGGCTCACGGCGCAGCGGCTGCTGGTCTATGTCGTGGCGCAATGCCTCGGCGCCATCATCGCCGCGTGGCTCCTGGCGATCATCGCCAAAGGGGCGCTGGCCGGCTACGACATCGCCGCATCCGGGCTGGCCCACAATGGCTGGGGTGCCGGTTACGGCAGCGGCTATGGTGAGCAGGCGGCGTTTCTCTTCGAGGTGATCGCCACCTTCATTTTCGTGCTCGTGATCCTCGGCGCCACGGGCCGCCAGGCCCATCCGGCGATTGCCGGCCTGGCCATCGGCCTGACGCTCGTCGTCATCCACCTGGTGGGGATCCGCATCACGGGCACTTCGGTGAATCCTGCCCGCTCGCTCGGTCCGGCGCTGATGGTCGGCGGCAAGGCGCTCGCGCAGCTGTGGCTGTTCATCGTAGCGCCCCTGCTGGGCGGCGCGCTGGCAGGGCTTACCGTGCGGGTCGGGGCGGTGCAGACCGACTGAGCTACAGCCGCAGCCGCTCGCGCAGTTCGCTGGCCAGCCGGCGGCTCACGGCCAGCCGTTCGTCCAGATTGCGCACCAGGACGTAGTACTGGCCGGTGGCGTCCCGCTCGATCGCCGCGATGCTGTGCGTGTTGACGAGCGCGTTGCGATGCACGCGCACGAAGCGGGCCGCGAACTCCTCGGCAAGGGCGCGCAGCGGATCCTCGATCAGATCGCTGCCGCCCTTGTGACGCACGGTCGTGTACTTCTGGTCGGCGGCAAAATAATAGATCTCGGCCAGCGGGATCAGCCGCACCTGCTCGCCCAGCCGCGCCGCCACGTGGGTGCGCGGAGCGCGCGCCGGATCGTCCGCCGTTATCCGGGCCAGCCGCGAGGCGGCGAGCCGCGCCGCGCGCTGCAGTGCCGTCGCCAGCTTCTCGGCGCGCACGGGCTTGAGCAGGTAGCCGATCGCCTGCGCCTCGAAGGCCTCCACGGCGTAGGCATCGTAGGCGGTCGTGAATACGACCGCGGGCGGTTCGGCCAGCAGGGCGACGTGGCGCGCGACCTCGAGCCCGTTCATGCCGGGCATGCGTACGTCCAGGAGCAGGACGTCGGGACGCAGTTCCCCGGCGAGCTGCACCGCCTGCTGGCCGTTGGCGGCCACGCCCACCACTTTGCAGCCGGGCAGTTCGCCGAGGAGTCGCTGCAGGCGCTCACGCGCCGGCGCCTCGTCGTCGACGACCAGCACACGCTGGCTCACAGCGAGGAGATCCGTGTGCTGTCCTCCACAAAGGGAAAGCGCAGCCGCACGATGTACTCATCGCCGAGGCGGGCCGCATCGACCGAAGAGCGGCCCGGATAGAGCAGCTCCATGCGCTCGCGGATGTTGTCGAGCGCAATGCGGTTGCCCGAATGCCCGCTGTCGCCCGCTTCGGGCAGCGGGTTGCGCACCGTCAGGCCGATGATGCCGCCCTCGAGCGCGCCGCTGATCGTGACGATGCCGCCGGCCGGCCGCGGCTCGATGCCGTGGTAGATGGCGTTCTCGAGGAGCGGTTGCATCAGCAGTCCCGGCACCAGCGCGCGCATCGGCAGGTCGGTCACGTCCCAGATCACGTGCAGGCGTTCGCCGAGCCGCAGCTGCTCGATGCGCTGGTAGATGCGCGCCACCTCGAGCTCCTCCTTGAGGGTGATGCTGCTGCGCTTCTCGTTGAGATTGGCGCGGAACAGGTCGGCGAGGTCCT
>JANXYA010000153.1 GCA_025350345.1 Gammaproteobacteria bacterium | reverse complement strand
GCCGATCTCGCCGGGCTCGAGCTCCCAGGTGTTCAGGATCTTGCCGCGCAGCGGCATGATGGCCTGGAAATCCTTGGCGCGAGCCTGCTTGGCCGAACCGCCGGCCGAATCCCCTTCGACCAGGAACAGTTCCGAGCGCGCCGGGTCCTGGCAGGTGCAGTCGGCGAGCTTGCCCGGCAGGGCCGGGCCGTTGACCGCGCGCTTGCGGCTGATGCGTTGCGCGGCGCGCAGCCGCTCCTGCGCGTTGGCGATGGCAAACTGGGCAATGCCCTCGCCGGCATCCGGGTGCTGGTTGAGCCACAGCCCCATGGCGTCGCGCGCGTGGGTCTCGACCAGCGCGGCGGCTTCGCGGGAGCTGAGCTTCTCCTTGGTCTGGCCGGCGAATTGCGGGTCGCGCAGCTTGATCGACAGCACGTAGCAGGCGCGGTCCCAGACGTCCTCGGCCGCCAGCTTGATGCCGCGCGGCAGGAGATTGCGGAACTCGCAGAATTCCCGCACGGCATCGACGATGCCGGAGCGCAGGCCATTGACGTGCGTGCCGCCGGCGACGGTGGGGATCAGGTTCACGTAGCTCTCGGCGATCAGGTGCGGCGCATCGCCCGACCACGCGAGCGCCCATTCGACCACGTCCTCATCGGAGGCATGGCGGCCGGTGACCGGCTCGGCCGGCAATCGCTCGTATTTCTCCAGCAGCTCGGTCAGGTACTCGCCCAGGTGTCCGGTGTAGAACCATTCCTCATGCTCTTTGCTCGCCTCGTTGGTGTACGTCAGGCGCAGGCCTGCGCACAGCACGGCCTTGGCCTTCAGCACGCGCTTGAGCTCCGGCACCGCGAAGCGATCGGAATCGAAGAACTTCGGATCGGGCCAGAAGCGCACCGTGGTCCCGGTGTTGCGCGCACCGACCGTGCCGATCACCTCCAGCTTCGAGGACACTCGCCCATCCTTGAAGGCGATGTTGTATTCCTTGCCGCCGCGCCGCACCCAGCACTCCAGGTGCCTGGAGAGGGCATTCACGATCGAGACGCCGACGCCGTGCAGCCCGCCGGCGAAGCTGTAGGACTTGTTGTTGAACTTGCCGCCCGCGTGCAAGCGCGTGAGGATCAGCTCGACGCCGCTGACCTTCTCCTGCGGATGAATGTCGACCGGCATGCCCCGCCCGTCATCGCTCACGCTCAGCGAACCATCCTCGTGCAGGGTGACGTCAATCTGGTGGCAGTGCCCGGCGAGCGCCTCATCGACGCTGTTGTCGACGACTTCATGCGCAAGATGATTGGGTCGGGCGGTGTCGGTATACATGCCCGGCCGCCGGCGGACGGGCTCGAGTCCGGACAGGACCTCGATATCGGAAGCGTTGTACGACTGTGCCATTAGGCGAAGCGATCCACCTCGATGCGGGGCGCGCGGATTCTAGCAAAAGGAATCAATCGAGGTCGGCCAGCAGTGCGGCGCGGAGCGCGGCGGGCACAGGCTCGACGATCGCGGTGTAGGCCGCCAGGTCGATGCCGGCGGCGAGAGCGGCGCCGCCCTTGAGCGCCGCGACGCTCTCCGCCGCGAGCGCAAAGCGCAGGAAGTGCACGGCGGACGTCTTGGTGTCGTTCTCGCGCTGCAGATCCTCATCGGCGATGGCAAAGACCCGCTCGCGGCCCGCCACCTGCATCCAGCAGCGGCGCTCGATGCCGCGCAACTCGCCCAGGCGCCGGGCTCGCTCCAGCGGATCGTCGTATTCGATCAGCATCGTGGCCTTGAAATCCCGGCCCGCCGGGATCAGCGGATTGTAGGCGGCGAGTTCCTCGGCAATGCCCTCGGGCTCGAACACCCGCTCGGTGCGCAGCATCTCCTGCACCTGGTAGAGCACGGTCTCGCGATCCTCGAAGCTCCAGGTGCAGTGCGCCCCGACCTCGAGCCGGCGTGCGGCGCGGTGCGCGATCATGCGCGCGCGGATGGCGGGCCGCGCGCGCGCGTACTGCTCGAGCGAGAGCAGATCGGCCGCGGTGAGAGGCTGTGCCACGAGCCCTCCTCTAGATGCCGTAGGCGATGCGCAGGAGCTTCAGGGGCGGGGTGGGCTCAGCGCTGGGATCGGGCAGGCCGCTACGGATCTGGTGGCCGGCCATCGGGCAATCGCTGGAGTAGTAATCGGCGTTGGAACTGGCCACCTTCTGGATCACCGGCGCGGCGATCTTCATCGAAGCCGCGCGAAATTCGCTCTTGACTGCGTAGCTGCCATCGTGCCCCGAGCAGCGCTCGATCACCTCGACCGTGGTGCCCGGCACCAGCTGCAGCACATCCCGCGTCTTCAGGCCGATGTTCTGCACCCGCAGATGACAGGGTACGTGATAGCTGACCTTGCCCAGCCGCGCGCTGAAATCGGTGCGCAGGAGCCCCGCCTTGTGCCGCAGCATCAGGTACTCGAAGGGATCGAAGATGCGCTCCCGTACGCGCTGCACCGCCTCGTCCTCGGGGAACATCAGCGGCAGCTCCTGCTTGAACATCAGCACGCAGGATGGGATCGGCGCGACGATGTCGTAGCCCTGCTCGACGAGTCGCAGCAGCTGCGGGATGTTCTGCTCCTTCAGGCGCGCGACCGCTTCCAGGTCGCCCAGCTCGAGCTTGGGCATGCCGCAGCAGCGCTCGCGCTCGGTAAGAGTGAGTTCGATGCCGTTGTGCGCGAAGACCGCCGCCAGATCGAGCGCCAGGTCCGGCTCGTTGCGGTTCCCGTAGCAGGTGGTGAACAGCACCACGCGGCCGCTCGTCTCCGCGCTCGGGCGTGGGGCGGAAGCCG
>JANXYA010000151.1 GCA_025350345.1 Gammaproteobacteria bacterium | reverse complement strand
AAGGGCCCTACCTTGCACGACCGCCCTTGAAGGTGACGGTGCTGTGACAACGCTCGCACTGCCGGCCAAATTGCCCAGCATGGACATCATCCTTCTGATGGCAGGATATGCAATCAGGCGAAATCTTCACCTCACCGGCGGGCTTGCGGTGGCAGTCGGCGCATTTGAGCTTACCATGCGCGCCTGACAGGGCGAACCCGGTCTGCTTGCGATGATCGAACACCCACAGTGCCCACCCGTTCGGGTTATGGCAAGTGTCGCACTTTTCGCCCAGCCCGCCCCTATGGACGTCGTCTTTCTTGTGGCAGTCAATACAGCGTGACTTCGCGTCGCTGAAGGCCTGGGTGCGGTGGCATTGGGCGCAACTGACGACATTATGTAATCCCAGCAACGGGTAGCTGGTCAGGTCGTGATCGAAGCTGATCTCGCTGTGCCAGTCCTGCTGGCCGTGACAGGAGTCGCAGCCCGTCTTGAATTTCAGCCCATGCGGATTGGCGGCGCGATGGCACCCAATGCAGTCCGTGGCGAGTTTCTGCTGGGCGACGTTGGCAGTATGGCAGGTGTGGCAGTCGAGCTTGTCGTGCGCTCCGACGAGTGCGAACTTGGTGCGCGCCAGGTGGTCGTATTTCACCGGCTTCCAGGCCAGATTGTCATGGCAGTCATTGCACTTCTGGCCAAAGCGTCCGGCGTGTGAATCGTCGGCCTTGTGGCAGCCGTAGCAATCCTTGGGGATCTTGTCCTTGAAGTTGCCGCTGCGATGGCAGCCGACGCAATCAATCTTCGCGTGCCGCCCGAGCAGCGCAAAACCCGTCTCCTTCTCATGGTCGAACTTCGCGGTCTTCCAGTCGCTGGTCGTATGGCACTTGCTGCACTCGCTGCCGCGCTCGCCGCGGTGGACATCATCCGTGGCATGGCAGCCGACACAGGTCTGGGGAGCGGACTTGTATTGCCCACCGAGGTGACAGCCTCCGCAGCTGACGGACTGATGGGCGCCGGTCAGGCTGAATTTGGTCTTGCCGTGATCGAAGTGAGCACCCGTCCAGCTGTCATTGTTGTGGCAATCAGCGCACTTGGTGCCGAGCTGGCCGACGTGGTAGTCGTCCTTCTTGTGGCAGGCGATGCAGGCGGGCTCGGCCTTGCGGAAGGCTTCGCCGGCCTTGTGGCAACTGGTGCAATCGAGGGTGCGGTGCGCACCGACCAGGGGAAAATCGGTGAGTGCATGATCGAAGGCGGCCCGGTCCATCCGCACAATATCGGCTTCACGACCCATATGTTCGGTGTGGCAGCCCACACACTTGCCGGCAGCGGCGTTGGGCATGCGCCCGTGGTAGCCGGTGTGAGTGCGCACGTCGGCGGCGATGGGTTTGTGGCAGGCGAGGCACAGCTCGCTCTGGCGCACGCGATTGGTGCGGTCATGACAATTGCTGCACACCTCTTCGAGCTTGGCGTGCGCGCTGGCCACTTTGCCCGGCATGAGCAAGGTCTCGACCGACGTCGCTTGAGCGGCGGTCGCACCAGCCAGGCCTGCAGCAAACATCAACCTCACGATCCAGCGGCCTCCTGCCTTCATTGCGCCAGCGTTCCGAAGCAATTCAGTACACGTGAACCGAGATGACGTGCACGACCCCGGCGATCAGCGTCATGATGAAAAACGGCACGTGCGCCACGTGCCACAGGGAAAACATTTTTACATAGATGCCGTGCTCGCGTACGCGCCGGGCGCTGTCGAGGCGGCGGGCGGCGTAGTTCATCGCGGTATTCGTGAGGCGCGCGCCGTGCGCGGCCAGTGTCGGGGAATGCTGGGCCGCCTGCACGATCATGCGCTGGATCACCGAGTGTAATCTCCAGCGCGCCATCACGGAGCGCAGCCCGATGGTGACGGGAAACAGCAGCGCGCCCAGTGGATTCCGGGCCGGCCTGAACAGCCGTTTCTCCTCGGCCTCGATGGCGCTGAGCAGCTCGGGCAGCACGGCCACCGTGCTGGTCTGCTTGCGCAGCTGATCGGCCGTGTCCTGCAATTCCTCCAGCGTGGCCTTGTGGTCATGCCAGCCGCCGTAGACGCGGCTGTAGATGTAGCGGCCGATCAGTCCGCTGCCCGAGACCAGCAGCATGCAGAACAGCGCCACATTGCTGTTGGTGGCGCCGAGAGTGAAGTTGGAGTGGAACAGCACCAGGAGCGGCCCGACGACGCCGAGGGTCATGTGCGCCCGGAACCAGCCGCCCACGCCGCCCAGCACCCCCAGCCATTCGACGCGCTTGCGCGCCGGATAGATCAGCAGGATCAGCATGAGCGAGCCGCCGACGATGCCGAGCCAGTAACCCAGCCCGTGATTCGGGTTGATGTAACGCTCGAGGTGGCCGTTGTAACCCCACAGGAGTGCTGCCACCACGACCAGGCCAAAGGCACGGACGGGTGTAAGATGCCGCGCGAGCGCGTTCATGGCTAGCCTATCACCCGCTGGATGACAACGCGCACCGGCTGGCCGGCGTGCGGGTCGAGCTGGGCAGTGACGCCCTGGAAGTCGCCCGGCGCCGGCATGGCCTGCCCGGTCTTCGAGGTACGCGCTTCGATGATCACCATGCCCGCCGTGGAGAGCTTCCGATCCGGCAGCATCGACTGCGTGTCATCGAGCTGGAACTTCACCGGCCAGGCGCCCGTGGTGGTCCGCAGGATGGCAACCGGAGGCCCCGGAGAACCGACCGACTTGGCGAGGATGAACAGGGTCAGCCCGGCGGGCACCTTGCCGCGCAGGGCCTCACCCAGCGACACCTCGCCGCGGACGGTGACGCCCGGCGCCGCGGCAGTCTCGCTGCTCGCGGCCACCCCGGCCGCAGCGCCGCCGCCGGTGGTCGCGCTAGCCGGCAATTGCTTGCGCCGCGCTGCCGCCGCGTCGTCCGCCCGACCCAGGAACTCATAGGACTTGGCGAGCAGCTCCCAGTCTCCATCACTCCCGCCAGAGGTGGCCAGACGTCGCTCCAGACCGGCGACGGCACTGTCCATCGAACCGGCGGCCTGGCGCTGCTGCGGCGTCACCGCAGCCGGAGCCGCTGCCGCGACCATGGGGCCGGCACCCTCGCTGGCCGGTGCCGCGGCGCCTGCCGCGACGGCATCCGCGGCCGTGAGCTGCGGGCTGCCCAACATTAAGTAAAGTGCTAACGCCCCGGCAACCGCCACGCCTCCGGCAATCG
>JANXYA010000145.1 GCA_025350345.1 Gammaproteobacteria bacterium | reverse complement strand
GCTCATGTGCCACCCGTCGGCGAGCAGCGCCATCGAATTGAACTTCCAGCCTGCCAGGAGTTCGACCACCATGGTGATCGCCGTGAGCAACACGACCCAGCGCGTGCGCCGCTCGGCCAGCGGATTCACCTCATCAAACTGGTGGGCGTGGGGCGCCCCGGGACGCTGGGTGTCGCTGCTCATTGCGCTGGTTTTCCTGATCAGTGCGGATTGAACCCGTATACTCCGCGCCACTATAAACCAGCCGGACCGGCCTCTCATGCAGCGAGCGATCCGCGATTACCATTTTGGCTTCATCCGCGAACTCGCGACCCGCTGGGACCTGCTGGCGCTGATCGTGGCGCTGGCAGTGGTGGCCTTCCTGGCGGAGGCCAGCCGCGGGCTGCTGGCGCCGCTCTCCCAGCTCGATGCCACGCCGCTCTCGCTCGCCCCGGTGCACCTGCCGGTGTACGCGGCGCGCACCACGCTGCGCATGTTCGCCGCCATGGTCCTGTCCCTGCTCTTCACGCTCAGCTACGCCACCTGGGCCGCCAAGAGTGCGCGCGCCGCGAAGCTGCTCATCCCGCTGCTCGACATCCTGCAGTCGGTCCCCATACTGGGTTTCCTTTCCGTCACCGTCGTGTTCTTCCTGTCGCTGGTGCCGGGGCGCGTGCTGGGCGCGGAGTTCGCCGCGATCTTTGCGATCTTCACGAGCCAGGCCTGGAACATGGCGTTCAGCTTCTACCAATCGCTCCGTACAGTGCCGACGGAACTGAGCGAAGCGGCCGACAGTTTCCATCTCACACCGTGGATGCGCTTCTGGCAGCTCGAAGTGCCCTTCGGCCTGCCCGCGCTGATCTGGAACATGATGATGTCGATGTCGGGGGGCTGGTTCTTCGTGGTCGCTTCCGAATCGATCAGCGTCGGCCAGACCTCGGTGGCCCTGCCCGGCATCGGCTCATACATTGCCCTGGCGATCCAGCAGCGCAATCTCCACGCCATCGGCTGGGCCATCGCCACCATGGCACTGGTGATCCTGGTCTACGATCAGCTGCTGTTCCGGCCGCTGGTGAGCTGGGTCGATCGGTTTCGCGTCGAGCAGGAGCCGGGGATGGAGCCGCCGGCCTCCTGGGCACTGACGATGATGCGTCGCTCCCGCCTGATCAACGGCTTGTCGGTGCTGTTCTACAGTACGGTGCGCTGGACCAGCTGGCAGAGCGCACCGCACGAGGCGTTGCAGGCGGCTGCCCCGAAGCAGCCACGCCCCCGCTGGCGCGGCTGGAAGCTGCTGTGGCCGGCCCTGCTGCTGGCAATCGTCGCTCTGGCGCTGCGCAAGCTCGCCCAGACCTTTGCGCACACGCAGCTCGCCGAGCTCCAGACGGTGGGCCTGCTCGCGCTCCTGACCCTGGCGCGCGTCGTGGTACTGATCGCACTGGCGAGCCTGCTGTGGGTACCGCTCGGTGTGTGGATCGGAATGCGCCCGCGCGTGGCCCAGTGGGTGCAGCCTTTGGCGCAGTTTCTCGCCGCCTTCCCCGCGAACCTGCTGTTTCCGCTGGCGGTCTATGCCATCGTCGCCTGGCAGCTGAACCCCGATGTGTGGTTGAGTCCGCTGATGATTCTGGGCACGCAGTGGTACATCCTGTTCAACGTCATCGCCGGAGCGTCCGCCATGCCCTCCGAGCTGCGGCGTGCCGCGCAGAATCTGGGCGTCCGCGGCTGGCTGTGGTGGCGGCGCGTGGCCCTGCCGGGCGTCATGCCCTACTTCGTTACCGGCGCGATTACGGCTTCGGGCGGTTCCTGGAACGCCGCCATCGTCGCGGACCTGGCCAGTTGGGGAAGCACGAAGGTGCGCGCCCACGGCCTCGGGGCCTATATTGCGGACGCCACCACGGCCGGTGACTTTCATCGCATCGTGCTCGGCATCGCCACGATGTGCCTGTTCGTGGTCGCCATCAACCGCGTGTTCTGGCGCCCGCTGTATTACTACGCGGAACGCCGCTATCGCCAGACCTGACGCCGTGGGAGCCCGCTCATGAACGCCGTACCTTTGCTGCAGGTCGATGCCGTCGGCAAGTCCTTCGAAAAGCCGGATGGACAGGAACTGCTGGTGCTCGAGGATGTGAACCTGCAGCTCTTCGAGGGCCAGATCATCGGCTTGCTGGGCCGCTCAGGCTCGGGCAAGTCCACCCTGCTGCGCCTGATTGCCGGACTGGCCGCGCCGAGCCGCGGACAGTGCAACTATCTGGGCGTGCCCGTCGATGGGCCCGCGGTCGGCATATCCATGGTGTTCCAGAGCTTCGCGCTGTTCCCCTGGCTCACCGTGTACGAGAACGTCGCGCTGGGACTCGAGGCCCAGCGCCTGCCGCGGGTCGAAATCCGCCGCCGCACCCTGGCCGCGATCGACCTGATCGGCCTCGACGGCTTCGAGTCCGCCTATCCGCGCGAGCTCTCTGGAGGCATGCGCCAGCGCGTCGGCTTCGCCCGCGCGCTGGTCGTGCACCCCAATATCCTGCTGATGGACGAACCGTTCTCGGCCCTCGACGTGCTCACGGCAGAAACCCTGCGCACCGATTTCCTGGATCTGTGGTCCGAAGGGCGCATGCCGATCAAGGGGGTCATCCTGGTCACGCACAATATCGAGGAAGCGGTGCTGATGTGCGATCGCGTGCTGGTGTTCGGCAGCAATCCGGGCCGCGTGCTCTCGGCCATTGAAGTCACGCTGCCACAACCGCGCAATCGCCTCGATCCCCTGTTTCGTGAACTGGTGGAGCGCATCTACGTGGAGATGACCGCGCGCACCGGCGGCGTGCGGGCCGATGCCCGCACGGAGTTTTTTCCCGGCCAGGGCATCGGCAGCGTCATGCCGCACGTCTCGACCAACGAGCTGTCGGGCCTGCTCGAGGCGGTCGCCGCCGAGCCGTTCAAGGGCAAGGCCGACCTGCCGAAGATCGCCACCGACCTGCAGATGGAAATCGACGAGTTGTTCCCAGTGGCCGAAACGCTCCAGATGCTGCGCTTCGCGGAACTCGAAGGGGGCGACCTGAAGCTGACGGAGGCGGGTATCGCCTTCGCCGGTGCCGCCCAGGATGAACGCAAGCGCATCTTCGCGCGCCAGCTCCTCACCTACGTGCCACTCGCCGCCCACGTACGCCGGGTGCTCGATGAGCGCGCCTCGCACGTAGCCCGCAAGAGCCGCTTCATCGACGAGCTCGAGGATTTCATGTCCGAGAGCGATGCCGAGCAGACGCTGCGCGCGATCATCGGCTGGGGACGATACGCCGAGGTCTACGCCTACGAAGATGAGAGCGCGCGCTTCACTCTGGAGAACCCGGCCTAGGCGTGCAACGAAGATGCCCAACGAAGAAGCACGTACGTTTCGCCTCACCAGCGAGACTGCGCAGCGTGTTGGAGCAGGAGCGGTGGTGCCGATCATGAACGCTCATGCCGCGTTCGGTCCCGCAGGCGCGCTCGACAACTGTGTTTTTGACCCGCATTTGTGTACGAAGTGACCCGAAAGGCAGTATTCACAAGCGAGACTGAACCGCTTAGGCTGCGTTTATTCCAGACCATTCGCGCACCGCCGAAGTGGGCCAGGATCGGCAGTGGAAGAACGTGACCACAGCGCACCCATCGATCGGCCTTTAGCCCCAACGTGCATCCGCACGCTGCGCCTGAAAGTGCGCCCCGGGAGCAACTCCTGGCTCAAGGCGGGAGCGATCGAAGTGAACCAGGTGTGGAACTGGGCCAATGAGCTGAGCGCCAAAGCGGCCCGCCCCTATGCTGGGAAGCCCCAAGTGGCTCAGCGGTTTTGACCTCTGCAGGCTCTCTTCCGGCGCCACCGAGTTCATGGATCACATTGGCGCCGACACCATCCAGCGCGTGAGCGTCGAGTACGCCGCCAAACGCCAGCAGTTCAGGAAAGCGAGGCTCCGCTGGCGAGTGAGCCGGGGGGGCTCGACGCTCCCTGGGCTGGGTGCCCTTCAAAGCAGCGAGCCTGAAGCGCAAAGGCCGATCACTGCGCTTCTGTGGCAAGAGCT